>CAMASU010000030.1 GCA_945861105.1 Synechococcus sp. UW140 | reverse complement strand
ACGACGCAGTGCTGCAGGCGATGGCCCGGGGGTACACCATCGATCGCTACCGGCGAATCATCGACCGCATCCGCGAGCGCATGCCCGATGCCGCCATCAGTGCCGACGCCATCGTGGGCTTTCCAGGCGAAACCGATGCCCAGTTCCGCCGCACCCTCGACCTGGTGGAGGCGGTGGGCTTCGATCAGGTCAACACGGCGGCCTATTCACCCCGGCCCGGCACCCCGGCGGCCCTGTGGCCCGACCAGCTGGATGAGACGGTCAAGGTGGCGCGGCTGCAGGAACTGAACGCCATCGTCGAACGGACGGCACGGCAGCGCAGCAGCCGCTACCTGGGGCGGGTGGAGGAGGTGCTGGTGGAGGGCAGCAACCCCCGGGATGCCGGCCAGCTCATGGGCCGCACCCGCACCAACCGCCTCACCTTCTTCCCGGCCGACGGCCATGGCCCCGGCGACCTGGTGCCGGTGCTGATCGACACCGTGAGGGCCTTCTCCCTCAGCGGCCGTGCCAGCCCCTGACGGCGCTGGTACCTTGAAACGCGACCTGTACCGCCCATGAGCGACGAGGAGAACTCCGCGCCCCACCGCCCCCGTGAGGTCGGCCTGGTGTTCGGAGGGGCCTCCGGTGAACACGATGTCTCGATCCGCTCGGCCGCCACGGTCGAACGGGGCCTGAGCAGCGGCCACAACGGCGATCGCTACCGCCTGCGGCGCTTCTACATCGACCGCCTCGGCCGCTGGTGGGGGGAGGAGGTGGCCGCCGCCGTGCTGCGCTCGGGGGTGGCCCCGGATCCCGCCAGCCTGGCGCCGGTGGACCGGGCCGGCTTCAGGGGTCTCCCCGATGGGGCGCTGGCGGTGGAGGTGTGGTTCCCCGTGCTGCATGGCCCCCATGGAGAAGACGGCACCGTGCAGGGGTTGTTCACCCTGATGCAGGTGCCCTTCGTGGGGTCGGGGGTGCTGGGCTCGGCCGTGGGCATGGACAAGCTGGCGATGAAGGCGGCCTTCGCCGCCGCCGGCCTGCCCCAGGGCCCCTACCAGGCGGTGGAGGCGCTGGACCTGGCCGACCCCGGGCCCCTGCTGGAGCGGCTCGAACGCACCCTCGGGCTGCCCTGCTTCGTCAAGCCCGCCAACATGGGCTCATCGGTGGGCATCAGCAAGGCCAGCGATCGACAGGAGCTGCTGGCGGGGTTGCAGCTGGCGGCCGAGCACGATCCGCGGCTCATCGTCGAACGCGGTCTTCAGGTCCGCGAGCTCGAATGCGCGGTGCTGGGCGGCAGACAGCTCGAGGCCTCGGTGCTGGGAGAGATCGTCTTTGATGCCGACTGGTACGACTACGAGACCAAGTACACCGCCGGACTCAGCCGCACCGTCATCCCGGCGGAGGTGCCGGCGGCGGTGCAGGACGAAGCGCGGCGACTGGCCATCGAGGCCGTGCGGGCGGTGGGGGCCTCGGGGCTGAGCCGGGTGGATTTCTTCTATGAAGAAGCGAGCGGCCGCTTGCTGCTCAACGAGATCAACACCCTGCCGGGGTTCACGAACCAGAGCATGTACCCCATGCTGTGGGCCGCCAGCGGCGTTCCGCTGGACGACCTCGTGCATCGTCTGGTGGAGCTGGCCTGATGTCCCATGCCCTTCTCTGGCTGCCCCTGCTGGTGGCCTTTGTGGTGCTCACGGCCCTGGGCTGGCTTGAGCGACGCCGCCAGCGCCTCTTCCTGGAATGGGCCGATGGGGCCGAACTCTCCAAACTCGACGGTGGAGGAGCCGCCCGGCTGCTGAACGGCCAGCTCGAGTGGAGCAGCTTCGAGGCCGGGCAGCTGCGCCCCCAGGGGTCCTTTGAAATCTCAAAACTCGAACTGGTGGAACTGCTGGCCCTCGGTTCCGGGGACGCACCCCTCACCGAAGAGAGCCATGGACCCTGCCGCCTGCGGCTGATCGGCGACGGGGTGCAGCGCGACATCCCCTTCACCGATGCCGACCGGGCCCGCCGCTGGATCGAGGAACTGATGCAGCGCTCCCGATGCGACCTCTGAAGCAGCGTCCCGCCAGTGAAGGGCTGCAACGCCGCCAGGAGCTGCGGCGCCAGCAACGGCTCGAACAGTTGGCGCAGGTCTGGCGGCTGCTGGCCCTGCTGGCCGCCGCCGCTGGGCTGGGCTGGGTGCTGCTGCGCCATGGCTGGCTGCTCCAGTCCCCCGCCCAGGTGACGGTGCTGGGGACCGTCGGCCTGGGCCGGGACCAGGTGATCAGGGCCGGGGATCTTCATTTCCCTCAGCCCCTGCTGGATCTGGACCCGGCGGATCTGCGGCGCCGGCTGGCGGCCCAGCTGCCCGTGGATCGGGTGGTGGTGCAGCGCCACATGCTTCCGGTGGGTCTCACCATCCGGCTGCATCCCCGGCTGGCGGTGGCCCGCGCCCAGCGCCGCACCAGCGCCGGTCTTGAGAACGGTTTCGTCGACCGCACCGGTCGCTGGATCACGGCCCGCCAGCAGGCCATGGGTGGCGCCGCGGTGAGCAACCCGCTGTGGATCACGGGCTGGCAGGAACGCCATCAGCCGGGACTGGAGGTGCTGCTGCCCCAGCTGCCCGCCGCCGCCGCCATCAGCGAGCTGCGCTTCCGGCCCGAGGGTGATCTGTGGCTGGTGAGCAGCCGCCTGGGCCTCGTCCGGTTCGGCACCCTCGACGACCGCCTGCAGCGGCGTCTTCAGGTGCTTGACCACCTGGCCGCCGATCTGCCGAAGACCAGCGCCCTGAATGGCAGCAGGGCCATCGACCTTGACGATCCTGAGCATCCCGAACTGCTGCTGGCGCCGCCAGGGGCCGGATTGAACGCTGGCGGCGCCGGTGGCAAGGGCAGGTCAGCGAATTGACACCATGATCACGTTGCGGTTACGGCGCTCCGCGGCGATCCTGAATGACCACTTCTACGGACAAGCCCGTCCTACCTGGATAATGCTTCAGCACATCGATGGCGCCGCTGCGGCGATGGACGGCATGGAACCCATGGCAGGCCAGGGCTCACTCCATGAACGGGAGCGTCCTGGCGCCAACCATCAGGTCCAGGCGGCAGGCCAGGGGATCGTGCCCAGCCAGATGGCACGCATCGAGGTGATCGGTGTCGGCGGCGGCGGCAGCAATGCCGTCAACCGCATGATCGCCTCAGAGCTGATGGGGGTGGGCTTCCGGGTGCTCAACACCGATGCCCAGGCCCTTCTCAGTTCGTCGACCGTCCAGCGCACCCAGCTGGGCATCAAGCTCACCCGGGGCCTGGGGGCCGGCGGCAACCCCGCCATTGGCCAGAAGGCCGCCGAAGAATCGCGCACCGAACTGCAGGAGGCCCTCGCCGGCACAGATCTGGTGTTCATCACCGCCGGCATGGGCGGCGGCACCGGCACTGGCGCTGCACCCATCGTGGCCGAGGTGGCCAAGGAGACCGGCGCCCTCACGGTGGCCATCGTCACCAAGCCCTTCACCTTCGAGGGTCGCAAGCGCATGCGGCAGGCCGAGGAAGGCATCGCCCGCCTCGCCGAGCATGTCGACACCCTGATCGTGATCCCCAACGACCGCCTGCGGGAATCGATCGCCGGAGCCCCCCTGCAGGAGGCCTTCAGGGCCGCCGACGATGTGCTGCGCAGCGGTGTCAAGGGCATCTCGGACATCATCACCAAGCCCGGCCTGGTGAACGTCGACTTTGCGGATGTGCGTTCGGTGATGGCCTCCGCCGGCACGGCCCTGCTGGGCATCGGCGTCGGTTCGGGTCGTTCCAGGGCCTCGGAAGCCGCCATCGCCGCCATGAGCAGCCCCCTCCTGGAGTCGGCCCGCATCGACGGCGCCAAGGGATGCGTGATCAACATCAGCGGCGGCCGCGACATGACCCTGGAAGACATGACGACCGCATCCGAGGTGATCTACGACGTCGTCGACCCCGAGGCGAACATCATCGTCGGTGCCGTGGTCGATGAACAGCTGGAGGGGGAGATCCACGTGACCGTGATCGCCACCGGTTTCGACGGTGGTGTCAGCATTCCGGCCCGTCCGCGCCTCACCACGGCCCTTGAATCCAACGGTGCAGCCCCCCTCGACGGTGCAGTGACCGACGACTCGGGCGTGCGGATCCCCTCGTTCCTGTTGAACCGCCAGAACCGCACCAACAACGACTGATCGGCGCCAACACCAACCGTCACGGCAGCACGACGTGAACCCGATCCAGACGGGGTTTACGTCGTGGTCAAACGAGACTTCGATGATTGGGGTGACCCGGAGTCCACGCCTGTTCAGAGCATCCCGTGTGGCTGCTGCCTTCCGGTCCTGACCAGGTTTGGGCGTCGAAACCGCGTGGGTCCGAGTCTCTGGGATGCTAGCAACAGCCCAGGTCTGACGACATCGTGACCCTCAGCCCCGCCGAGCTGCTGCCGCTGCTGATGCGCCGCAAACGCGAGGGTCTGCCGATCACCGTGCTCACCGCCTGGGATGCCCCCAGTGCCCGCTGGGCCGAAGCCGCCGGGGTGGACCTGGTGCTGGTGGGTGATTCCCTGGGCATGGTGGCCCTGGGCCATGCCACAACCCTGCCGGTGACCCTCGATGCCATGGTCCATCACGCCATGGCCGTGCAGCGATCCCTGCGGCACACCCCGCTGGTGGTGGACCTGCCGTTCCTCAGCTACCAGTGCGGCAGCGACAGCGCCATGGCTGCCGCCGGTCGCCTGCTGCAGCAGACCGGCTGCCATGGCGTGAAGCTGGAGGGGGCCGAAGCCGAAACCCTCGTGGTGGTTGACCGGCTGGTGCGGCACGGCATCCCCGTGATGGGTCACCTGGGCCTGACGCCCCAGTCGGTGCGACAGCTGGGGTATCGCCGCCAGGCCACCGATCCCGTGGCCCAGGAGCGGCTGCGGCGCCAGGCGCGGCAGCTGCAGGACGCCGGTTGCTTCTCCCTGGTGCTCGAACACGTTCCCGAGGGACTGGCCGGCGATCTGCGCCGCCAGCTGGACCTGCCCGTGATCGGCATCGGAGCCGGTGACGACTGCGATGGGCAGGTGCGGGTGACGGCCGATCTGCTGGGCCTCACCCCTCGCCAACCCCCTTTTGCCCCCGCCCTGCTGCCGGGGGAGCAGCTGTTCAGCGACACCCTGCGGGGCTGGGTGGACCAGGTGCGCACTCCGCTGGCCGCGGCTGCCACCACGCCAGCAGATCCCGAAGCACAGCGTTGCTGAGGCAGAACCCCTCGGGCGGCAGCAGGCGCAGACGGCCGCCGTCCCAGGCCACCAGCCCCTGCCGACGCCAGCCGGCCAGCACCGCCTCCAGGTCCCCCTGCAGGGCGGCGGGGGTGATCCCCCTGGCCCTGGCCAGCCAGCCCAGCGACACCCCCTCGCGGCAGCGCAACCCCACCAGCAGCAGATCCTCCACCGGTGGGGCCGGCCAGGGCGGTCCGTCGCCCCCCTGGGCCCCGGCCCACTGCTGCAACCAGTGGGCATAGGCCTCGCGGGTGCGGGGGCGGGCCAGGCGCTCGGCACCCGCACCGGCGGTGGCCCCCAGGCCACAGGCCCACCAGCCCGCTCCGGTCCAGTAGGTGCGGTTGTGGCGGGCCCCGTGGCCGGGCAGGGCCCAGCTGCTGATCTCGTAATGGCCATAGCCCGCGGCAGCGAGGCGGTGGTGCGTGCCGATCAACCGGTCGGCGGCTGCATCCTCATCCGGCAGGTCGAGGGCACCCCGCGCCCCGGCCCGGGCAAAGACGGTGCCGGGCTCGACGATCAGGTCATAGATCGACAGATGCGGCGGCTGCTCCGCCAGGGCGGCCGCCAGGGTCGTCTCCCAGGCGTCGTCAGCCTGACCAGGCAGGTTGACGATCAGATCAAGGCTCCAGCTGCGCAGCCACCCCTGGGCCCGGGCCTGGCGCAGCCAGCGGCAGGACTGCAGCAACTCCGCCCGGCGGTGGCTGCGGCCCAGGCCGGCCAGCACGGCGTCATCAAAGCTCTGACCACCGAGGCTGACCCGGTTCACCCCTGCCGCCAGGGCCCCCTGCAGGCGTTCCTCATCGAAGCTGCCGGGATCCATCTCGAGGGTGACCTCGGCGCCCGGGGCCAGGCGCCAGCGGCGGCGTACGGCGGCCAGCAGGGCCTGGAGCTGCTCGACGGTCAGCAGCGAGGGGGTGCCACCGCCGATGTAGACGGTCGACAGGGGCGGGCCAGCCGGGGTGGCCTCCAGGTCGTGGTGCAGCAGCTCAAGGTATTGGCGGATCGAGCCCGAACGGCTGCCGTCGGCGCTGTCGCCCAGGGGCACCACCGGGAAATCGCAGTAAAAACAGCGGCGCCGACAGAACGGGATGTGGAGATAGAGGCTGCGCGGCAGGCGTCGGGAGGGCGGAAGCGGCACACTCATGGCACTCTGCGCACCGGTGACGGACGACGCGACGATGGTGGACGCGCTGATCCTGATTCTGTTCATGATCTCCGGCGCCGCCTCCGGCTGGTTGGGGGTGGATCTGCTGCCGGAACGCTGGCTGCTGCAGGTCACCAACCTGGAAGGGCTGCGCTGGGTGCTGGGGGGCTTCGGGGCGTTCTTCGGACTGGTGGCAGGGTTCCTGTTCCAGCAGTTGCGCCAGCGGCTGATGCGTCAGGTGCGCACCATGCCCACCGACCTGCTGGTGAGCCGGGCCGTGGGCCTGATCCTGGGGCTGCTGGTGGCAAACCTGCTGCTGGCGCCGATCCTGCTGCTGCCGCTGCCCTGGGAGGTGGGCTTCGTCAAACCGCTGGCGGCGGTGCTGAGCAATGTCTTCTTCGGGGTGAGCGGCTACAACCTGGCCGAGGTGCACGGCCGCACGCTGCTGCGGCTGTTCAACCCCGGCACCGCCGGCGAGACGCTGCTGCTGGCCGATGGGGTGGTTCAGCCGGCCCGGCCGAAGATTCTCGACACCAGCGTCATCATCGACGGACGCATCGAGGCCCTGCTGGCCATCGGTGTGCTGGAGGGCCAGGTGATCGTGGCCCAGTGCGTCATCGATGAACTGCAGCAGCTGGCGGATTCGGGCAACGGCGAAAAACGGGGCCGGGGCCGCCGGGGGTTGAAGCTGCTGGCGGGCCTGCGCGAGACCTACGGCCGCCGGCTGGTGGTCAACAGCACCCGCTACGAGGGGGATGGCGTGGATGACCGGCTGCTGCGGCTCACCGAAGACACCGACGGGCTGCTGCTCACCACCGACTGGAACCTGGCCAAGGTGGCCGAGGTGCGCAACCTGCGCACCCTGCATCTGGGGGAACTGACCCAGGCCCTGCGGGCCGAGGTGCAACCGGGGGATCAGCTGCAACTCAAGATCGTGCGCGAGGGCAAGGAGGCCGACCAGGGGGTGGGGTACCTCGAGGACGGCACGATGGTGGTGGTGGAAGGTGGCCGCCGCAGCATCGGCGAACGGCGGTCGGTGACCGTCACCGGGGCCCTCCAGACCCCCGCCGGTCGCATGGTGTTCGCCCGTCCCGCCGACCCTCGCTAGGCTCCCCTCCTCAGCATCCGACGATGACTGCCCCTTTCGACGCCTTCCCGCCCCGGGCCGTCTCGGCTCCTTACTACGAGGGGGGCGGGGCCACCTTCCGCACCCCGCCGCCCGACCTGCCGTCCTTGCTGCTCAAGGAGCGGATCGTGTATCTGGGGCTCCCCCTGTTCTCGGATGACGATGCCAAGCGGCAGATGGGCATCGACGTGACCGAACTGATCATTGCCCAGCTGCTGTACCTGGAGTTCGACAACCCCGAGAAACCGATCTTCTTCTACATCAACTCCACCGGCACCAGCTGGTACTCCGGCGATGCCATCGGCTTCGAGACCGAGGCCTTCGCCATCTGTGACACCATCCGCTACGTCAAGCCGCCGGTGCACACCATCTGCATCGGCCAGGCCATGGGCACCGCCGCGATGATCCTCAGCGCCGGCACCAAAGGTCAGCGGGCAGCCCTGCCCCACGCCTCGATCGTGCTGCATCAGCCCCGCAGCGGCGCCCGCGGCCAGGCCACCGACATTCAGATCCGCGCCAAGGAGGTGCTGCAGAACAAGCACTCCCTGCTCGAGATCTTCGCTGAGAACACCGGCCGCAGCGTTGAGGAGCTGAGTCGCGATTCTGACCGCATGACCTACCTGACCCCCAGCCAGGCCCTGGAGTACGGCCTGATCGACCGGGTGCTCTCCAGCCGCAAGGAGCTGCCGGCACCGCTGCCGGCCGCCTGAACCCCACTCCCCGTCCCCGTTCCCCCACCCCCACCCCCACCCCCACAGACCATGCCCATCGGCACCCCGAGCGTTCCCTACCGACTTCCCGGCAGCCAGGTCGAGCGCTGGGTCGACATCTACACGCGCCTGGGCGTTGAACGGATTCTGTTTCTGGGTCAGGAGGTGAATGACGCCGTGGCCAACGCCCTGGTGGCCCAGATGCTGTACCTCGACGCTGATGACAACAGCAAACCCATTTACCTCTACATCAATTCCCCGGGGGGCTCGGTGACGGCGGGCCTGGCGATCTACGACACGATTCAGTACGTCAAATCCGACGTGGTGACCATCTGCGTCGGGCTGGCGGCCTCGATGGGGGCCTTTCTGCTGGGGGCGGGCACCAAGGGCAAGCGCCTGGCCCTGCCCCACAGCCGCATCATGATTCACCAGCCCCTGGGGGGCACCAGCCAGCGCCAGGCCAGCGACATCGAGATCGAAGCCCGCGAGATCCTGCGGATCCGCGACCAGCTCAACGGCGAAATGGCCCGCATGACCGGCCAGACGATCGAGAAGATCGAAAAGGACACGGACCGCGACTACTTCATGAGTGCTGCAGAGGCCCGCGACTACGGGCTGATCGACCGGGTGATCAGCCATCCCAGCGAAGCCTGAACGGTCCCTGGGGCCAGCCGATCAGCCCTTGCCGGTGAAGGCCAGCAACCGCCCGGCGGCGGTGGGGTCCACCGGCAGCCCGGTCGGATCGAGGAGCCCGAGCTGGGCCAGCAGGCCCGCCTGGTCCCAGTAGATGTGTTCATAGGCCACCTTCCCGTCGTCAATCCCCACAATCACCACCAGGGCCATCTCCACCCGTCGGCCCGTGGCTGGCACGCCGGGCAGCAGGTGGTTCATCGCTTCGCTGTGGGTGAACCGGATGACCATCTCATCCACCAGCCGCTCGCCGTTGACGGTGCTGGAGATGGGGATGAACTCCACATCCGGCGGGAAGAACTGACCGATCAACTTGGTGGCGTAGAACTCCCTGACCCCTGCCGCCCCCAGGCCCCCCGTGCCGGAGCCGAGATTGAGCAGGTGGGGCTCGGCCACCATCGTGGCCAGGGTGCCCGCCAGGTCGGCGTGCAGTTCGGCCTGAAAGTGGGTGCTGAACACGGCCGTGGGGTCAGCCATGGCGGTCTGGATGCTGCCCGGACCGTAGCCATGGCCGCGTTGGAGTGAGGGCTTCGGCCCTTCCGTAAAGTTGCGTCTTGCCCTGCCCGGATCCCCCGCCCTGATGGCCCAGCTCTTCTATGACACCGACGCCGACCTCGGTCTGCTGAACGGCAGGACCGTGGCGATCATCGGCTACGGCTCCCAGGGCCATGCCCATGCCCTCAACCTCAAGGACAGCGGCATCGATGTGGTCGTTGGCCTGTACGACGGCAGTCGCTCGGCCGAGAAGGCACGCGCCGACGGCCTGGAGGTGCTGAGCGTGGCCGACGCCGCCCGGCGCGCCGACTGGATCATGGTGCTGCTCCCCGACGAGGCCCAGCGCACGGTCTACGCCGGTGAGATCGCCCCGCATCTGACGGCAGGCAAGGTGCTGAGCTTCGCCCACGGCTTCAACATCCGCTTCGGGCTGATCGAACCGCCCGCCGACGTGGATGTGGTGATGATCGCCCCCAAGGGACCTGGTCACACGGTGCGCTGGGAGTATCAGAACGGCATGGGCGTACCGGCCCTGTTTGCCGTGCAGCAGGACGCCAGCGGCCAGGCGCGGGCCCTGGCGATGGCCTACGCCAAGGCCATCGGCGGCACCCGCGCCGGCATTCTCGAGACCAACTTCAAGGAAGAGACCGAGACCGATCTGTTCGGAGAGCAGGCGGTGCTGTGCGGCGGCCTGTCGGAATTGGTGAAGGCCGGCTTTGAAACCCTGGTGGAGGCCGGATACCAGCCAGAGCTGGCCTACTTCGAATGTCTGCACGAGGTGAAGCTGATCGTTGACCTGATGGTCAAAGGTGGTCTCACCGCCATGCGCGACTCAATCTCGAACACCGCCGAATACGGTGACTACGTGAGCGGTCCGCGGCTGATCACAGCCGACACCAAGGCCGAGATGAGGCGCATCCTCAGCGACATTCAGGACGGCACCTTTGCCCGCCGTTTTGTTGACGAATGCGAAGCCGGCAAACCCGAGATGGCCCGCATCCGTGAGCGCGACAGCCAGCATCCGATCGAACAGGTGGGCAAGGGTCTGCGCTCGATGTTCAGCTGGCTCAAGGCCTGATCCTGACCAGCCCCCCCCCACCCCTGGCCGCCTGGCTGGCGGTGGCCCTGGCCGCCGGTCTCGACCGGCTGCTGGGGGACCCCCGCCGCTGGCCCCATCCGGTGGTGGCCATGGGCTGGCTCATCGGTCACCTGCGCGGCTGGGCCGAGGCCTGGGCGGGGGACGATCCCTGGGCCCTGCGGCTGGCCGGCGTCGGCATCACCCTGGCTCTGGTCGGCGGCAGTGGCCTGGCGGGCTGGGGCCTTGAACAGCTGGCCCAGGCCCGGCCCAGCGCCGGCGGGGTGCTGCTGGTGCTGGCCCTGGCCAGCGCCCTGGCCGGCCGCAGCCTGCGGTTCGAGGTGGAGGCCGTGCAACGGCTTCTGCCAGAAACGGAGTCTGCGGATCTGACCCCTGCCCGGGAACGCCTGGCCTGGATCGTCGGCCGTGACACGACCCAGCTCGACAGACCCGGGATTCTGCGGGCCCTGGCCGAAACGGCCAGTGAGAACGGCGTCGACGGCCAGCTGGCGCCGCTGTTCTGGATGCTGGTGGGCGGCGCGTTGTGGTGCCGCGCGCCAGGGTTGCCGGGACCGCTGGCCCTGGCCTGGGCCTTCAAGGCCAGCAGCACCCTCGACTCGATGCTGGGGTACCGGCGGGGACGGCTGCGCTGGCTCGGCACCGCCGGTGCCCGGCTCGACGATGGCCTCACCTGGCTCCCCTGCCGGCTGACGGCCCTGAGCCTGGGCCAATGGCAGGCCGCCCGGCGCGATGGACGACCGGATCCCTCACCGAA
>CAMASU010000029.1 GCA_945861105.1 Synechococcus sp. UW140 | reverse complement strand
CCACCGCCGGTGCGGCCGCTGCGGCCGCTGCCGCCGCCCGCGGCCAGGCCGCCGCCGCCGCCGAGCGGGCCCGCGGGGGCCTCGACCGGGCAGCGGCCACCCTGCAGGACCTGCGCCACCGCCAGATCGCCGGCATGGCGGCCCGGTTGGCGGCCGACCTGGTGGCGGGGACCCCCTGCCCGGTGTGCGGCGCCGATGACCATCCGACCCCGGCCCAACCCGCCGCCGATGCCGTCGCCGAAGCCGACCTGCAGGCGGCCGATGGGGCGTTGCAGGCCGCCACCGCCGCCGACCGCCAGGCGACGGCGATCCTGGCCACGGCCGTCAGTGACGAGCGGGCCCTGCGGGAGAAGGCCGGTGCCCTGGCCGATGATCCGCCGGCGGCCGAAGCCGCCGCCGCCGCCGCCGAGGCGGCCCTGGCCGTGGCCCAGCAGCAGGCCGCTCAGCTCGCTGATCTGCAGCAGGCGACCGCCGACCACGAGCAGCAGCTGCAGCGGCTGCAGACCGGCATCCAGGAGGCGGGCACCGAGCAGGCGGTGCAGCAGCGGGCCGCCGCCGAGGCTCGCCGCCAGGCCGAGGCCCTCAGGGCCGCGGTCGTTGCCGCCCTCGGGCCGGGGGTGGAGCCGGCGGTGGTGCTGGGGCAGCTGCCCCCCCTCGACGGGGCCCTGCGGGAGCTGGCCACCATCGCCGAGGCCGATCTGCGGTCCGCCAGCCGGCTTGAGCAGGCGGCCGAACGGCTGGCGGCCGACCTGCAGGCCAGTCCCTTCGCCGACGCGGCCGCCGCCCAGGCGGCATTGCAGGAGGAGGGCTGGCGCCAGCGCCTGGCCGAACGCATCGCGGCCTGGGAGCGCGACTGCAGCGACCGGCGTGGCGAACTGGCCAGCCCCGACCTGGTCGACCTGCCCGTCGCCCGGCCCGACACCGAGGCGGCGCTGCAGGCCCAGGCCACCGCCGATGGCGTGCGCACCCGCGCCGTCGAACGCCAGAGCGAGGCCCGCTCGGCCGCCACCGCCATCGAGGCCCTGGCGGCCGACCACCGCCGTGCCGCCGCCGCCCTTGCCCGCGACCGGGAGCGGGCCCAGCGGCTGGCGGCCGTGGCCGACCGCTGCACGGGCCGGGCGGCGCCGTACATCTCGCTGCAGCGCTGGGTGTTGTCGGCCTACCTCGATGAGATCTGCCGCCACGCCAACCAGCGGCTCGAGCAGATGACCGCCGGGCGTTACCAGTTGCAGCTCAGCGATGAGGGCGGCCGCGGCGGCCGCAACGCCGGCCTGGGCCTGCGGGTGCTGGATGCCTACACCGGTGATGCCCGCGAGGTGAACAGCCTCTCGGGCGGCGAGACCTTTCAGGCGTCGCTGGCCCTGGCCCTGGGGGTGGCCGACACGGTCCAGGCCCATGCCGGTGGGGTGCAGCTGGAGACGCTCTTCATTGATGAAGGCTTCGGTAGCCTCGACCCCGACAGCCTGCAGCTGGCGATGGATGAGCTCGACCGCCTGCGGGCCGGCGGCCGCCTGATCGGTGTGATCAGCCATGTGGCGGCCCTGCGGGAGCGGATCCGCGTCGGCATCGAGGTCACGGGTGGCGCCGAGGGGTCCACCGCCCGGATCACCGGTCTGACCTGATGGTGCGTTGCTGGCGGCCCGCCGGCAGCTGGTCGCCGATGCCCCTCAGCTGCGGGTGCTGCTGCTGGGCGAGTTACACACCAGCCGCGACGCGGCGGCCCGCCAGGGGGCCCTCGACCGCTACAGCGCCGGTCGCACCGACGAGGCCGGTCTGCTGCGGGAGGTGGGCTGGAGTGAGGTGTGGAACCACGATCCCGAGCTGTACCTGCCCCTGCTGCGCTGGGCCCGCCGCCAGGCGGTGCCGTTGCTGGCCCTCAACGTCGAGCCCGCCGTGGCGCAGCGGGTGCGGCAGCAGGGGCTGGCGCGGGTGCCGCCGTCCGCACGGGAGGGCATCGGCCTGCCAGCGCCGGTGGGGCCTGCCTACCGCCAGCGGCTCACCGCCGCCTGGCAGGGCCACCAGTCCGGCGCCGCCATCAGCGACCCCGCCGCGGCCGCCGATCTCGAACGCTTCATCGACAGCCAGCGGCTGCGCGACCGGGCCATGGCCGAGCGCCTCACCGCCGCCGGGCGCCGGGAGCCCGGCCGGCTGCTGGTGGCCCTGGTGGGCCGCGGCCACATGGAGGGGGATGACGGGGTGGTGCTGGTGCGGCAGGTGGCCCCCGGTTCCGCGGCAGCGGCGGCCGGCATCCGCCCTGGCGACCGGGTGGTGCAGGTCAATGGCGAGCCGATGGAGCGGGCCGGGCAGGTGATCCGCCGGGTGGCCGCCCAGGCGGCCGGCGAACCCCTGCGGCTCACCCTCGAGCGCGAGGGCCGGAGCCTGGAGCTGACCGTGCCGCTCGCACCGGCCAGCGGGGACAATGGCAGACATTTGCCGCTTGCCTCATGACCGCCAGCACCGCCTCCGGGTCGCCCTACGGCGCCGTCACCGACCAGGGAGCCGCCACCAACATCGCCTGGCACGAGGCCACAGTCGACCGGGCGGCGCGGGCACAGCAGCGGGGCCATCGCAGCGCCATCCTCTGGTTCACGGGCCTCTCGGGGTCGGGCAAGAGCACCCTGGCCAATGCGGTCAACGCTGAGCTGTTCCAGCGGGGGCTGGCCACCTATGTGCTTGATGGCGACAACATCCGCCATGGGCTCTGCAATGACCTGGGCTTCTCGGATGCCGACCGGGTCGAGAACATCCGCCGCATCGGTGAGGTGTCGCGCCTGTTCCTCGATGCCGGCGTGATCGTGCTCACGGCCTTCGTCAGCCCCTTCCGGGCCGACCGCGACCGCGCCCGGGGCCTGGTGGCGGACGGTGATTTCATCGAGATCCACTGCGCCGCCGACCTGGGCGTGTGCGAAGGCCGTGATCCCAAGGGCCTGTACGCCAAGGCCCGCGCCGGGGTGATCAAGGACTTCACCGGCATCTCCAGCCCCTACGAGGTGCCCGAGGCCCCCGAACTGCGGGTCGACACCGGTGCCCTCAGCCTCGAGGCCAGCGTCGCCGCCGTCATCGCCCAGTTGGAACAGAACGGGATCGTGGTGCCGGCCGCCTGAGCTCAGGCGGCTTCGGATGGGGCCCGCAGCTGGCGGGCCCAGGCATCGAGGAAGGTCTTGAGGCAGCTGGCCACCGGCACCGCCAGCAGCAGACCCAGCAGTTCCCCGAGGCCCAGCAGGCTGGCCAGCCGGGCGCCGATCGGCAGGCTGATCAGCAGCCAGGCCGGTTGCAGACCCACGATGCTGCCCATCAGTCGCGGCTGGATCACCTGATCAACGATCTGCCCCACGGTGATGGCGGCCGCCAGCACTTCGACGCCCTGCCGTGGATCCTGCAGCGCCAGCAACAGCGAAACCCCCACGATCGTGAGGGCGCTGGCGTAGGGAATCAGGGTGGTGAAACCGATCAGCACGGCAAACAGCACGCCATAGGGAATGCTCAGGGCGCTGAACACAAGAATCTGCAGGCTCGAGAGAATCAAGGCCAGCAGCACCTGACCGGCGAAATAGCCGGTGAAGGTGCGTTGCAGGGTTCCCATCACCAGTCCCCTCGACGCAGGTGGCAGCCAGGCGGCCAGGCCATCGACGATCGCTTCGCCGCCCAGCAGCAGGAAGACGCTCAGAACCACCACGATCACCGTGTTGACCGTGATCCCGAGGGTGGTGCCCAGCAGGCTCAGCACCCGCTGGCTCAGCTGGCTGGCGATCTTGCTGGTGCGACTCAGCAGATCACTGCTGAGGTCGCCGAAATCCGTCGGCAGCCCGCGATCGGCGGCCCAGGTCTGCAGCTGATCCAGCAGGATCTCCCCCTGGGCCAGCCAGCCCGGCAGGGCGGTGATCAGTTCATCCAGCTGTTCCACCAGCCGCGGCACCAGCCACACCGCCGCCAGCACCAGCCCCCCCAGGGCCAGCCCCAGCACCAGGCTCAGGCTCAGGGGCCGCGGCAGACCCCGCTGCTGCAGCCAACGGCTGGGAATGTCGAGCAGAAAAGCGATCAGGGCTGCGGTCAGAAACAGGGCGGGGAAGGGGGCCAGGGGCAGCAGCAGCTGACGCAGCACGAACAGGTTGAGCATCAGCAATGGCAGGGCCAGGCTCAGCCGCAGCCAGCGGGGCAGGCTGCCGATGCTCATGGCGTCACCTCGGACGTCACCGCCGGCTCCACGGCCCGCCAGCCCACCTGCAGGCCGCCGGCCGGCACCGGCACCTCGTGCACCCGCAGCCGTCCGGGGATCAGGGTGCGGCTGACGGTGCCGGCCACCGGCGGCGCGGGCACCGCCAGCCCCCGGTCGAACAGCAGCACCCGCTGCAGCGGCGGCCGCGCCGGCACCCGCTCCTGCACCTCATCGAGCCGGTAGTCGCTCTGGTCATGGTCGTAGGCCGGCAGGTGCACCGACGGCAGCCGGTGGGCGCGGTCTTCACGGCTGCCGCTGGCCACCACCAGGGTCGTGGCGGCATCGAACCGCCGGGCTTCGGTGATGGCGGCGCCCCATTCGCGGTCGTAGCTGCGCAGCTGGCTGGCGAAGCGATCACCGGGCACCAGCAGGAACAGCAGCGCCTGCAGCAGACCCACCAGCACCAGGTCCCGCGGCCAGCGGCTGCGACCCGCCAGGGGCAGGGCCATGGCCAGCAGCAGGCCCGGCAGGATCGTGGTGGCATGGCCCATGCGGGTGAAGTGCACCAGCAGGAAATAAAGGCTGCCGGGGGTGATCCACAGCAGCAGGAACAGCCGCCGCCAGCCGTTGGCCGCCAGGGTGTCGCCCCGGCGGGCCAGGGCCAGCAGCAGTGCCAGGGCCAGGGGGGCCGTGAGGGCGGTGGTCTTGATCAGCAGCCAGCCATTGGCCAGCACGCCGCCTTCGAGGCTCTGGCGCGCATGGCCGCTCTGCCATTGCTGCAGCAGCCGCAGCACCAGCGGCACCCCGCCGGCCTCCACCAGAAAGGCATGGAACCAGGCCACCAGCACCCCCGCCCCCAACAGCAGCGCCAGGCCGATGCGCCAGGGGGCGATGCCCAGCCGCCGGCCGCGCCAGCAGCAGGCCAGGGCCAGGGGCAGCAGAAAAATAGGCGTGTTGGGCCGGATGCCACCGGCGGTGGCCATCAGCACCGCCAGGGGCACCAGGGCCCCGGCGCGACCGGCGGCCACCAGCCAGCCGCAGAGGGCGATCGCCAGCACCCAGCCCAGTTCGACCCCGTAGCTGAGGGACTGGCTGCCGTAGAACCACAGCAGTGGCGCCGTGAGCACCAGCACCGCCGCCCACCAGCCCGTGCGCGGTGTGTCCAGCCGTCGACCCAGCAGCCAGGCGCAGGGCACGGCCACGCCGGCGGCCAGGGCGTTGAGCAGTTCGAGGGCCGCCACACCGTTGCCGCCGGTCAGGGGCCGCAGGGCCCGGCCGAGCACGATCAGATTCCAGAAGCAGCCCGGCAGGTGGGGCTGCTGGGCCGCCAGGTCGATGCGATCGAGGGCCAGCACGAAATTGCCGGCATCCCAGGCCTGCACCAGGTCGGTGCGGGTGAGCCAGCGGCTCAGCACCGCCGCCAGGCTGAGCAGCAGCAGCGGCAGGGGAGGGCGTCTCACGGGCCGGGCTGATCCCGTTCGGCCAGGTAGCGGCTGCTGCCCAGCTCCTGCAGGCGCCGGTCGCGGGCTTCGACACTGGCCGCCAGGGCCGCCCGCTGCTCGACCAGCGCCTGCCGCAGGGCCGGATCAGCCACCGCCAGGATCTGCACCGCCAGCAGGCCGGCATTGGTGGCATTGCCGATGGCCACCGTCGCCACCGGAATGCCCGCCGGCATCTGGACGATGGAATAGAGCGAATCAAGGCCCGACAGCGCCCGGCTGCTCACCGGCACCCCGATCACCGGCAGCGGCGTGAGCGAGGCCACCATGCCGGGTAAGTGGGCGGCGCCACCGGCCCCGGCGATCAGCACCTGCAACCCCCGATCGGCGGCGCTGCGGGCGTAGTCGACCATGGCCAGGGGGGTGCGATGGGCCGACAGCACCCGCACCTCGTGGGCCACGCCGAACGACGCCAGCACCTCCACCGCCGCCTGAAGGGTCGGCAGGTCCGAATCACTGCCCATGACCACCCCGACCCGGGGATCGCCGCCCATCGGCAGACTGCCACTGCCGGTATTCTCCACGCCCGGTATTCTCCCCCGCCCCCGCCATGCACTGGCACACCAACCTGCGCCTGCCCCTGCCTGCCGAGGACGGGCAGCGCTGGCGGCTGGGGGTCGCCGACGACGGCCGCATCGCCAGCCTGCAGCCCCTGCCCGCCGGCAGCTGCGGCGCCGGCGACGACTGGGGCGGCGACTGGCTCAGTCCGGCCGGTATCGACCTGCAGATCAACGGGGGCCTGGGGCTGCCCTTCCCCGACCTGGTGCCAGCCCAGCTGCCGCAGCTGCTGGCGCTGCTCGACCACCTCTGGGCCGATGGGGTCGAGGCCATCAGCCCCACGCTGGTGACCTGCGCCGTGGGGCCCCTGCGCCAGGCCCTGGCGGTGCTGGAGGAGGCCCGCCGCCAGCACCGCCACGGCCGGTGCCGGTTGCTCGGCGCCCACCTGGAAGGGCCGTTCCTGGCCCCGGAACGCCGGGGCGCCCACCCGGCCGAGCATCTGGCGGCCCCCTCCCTGGAGGCCCTGGAGGCCCGCATCGCCGGGTTCGAGGACGCCATCGCCCTGGTGACCCTGGCGCCGGAGCTGCCCGGCGCCGCCGCCGTCATCCAGGCCCTGCACGAGCGCGGTGTGGTGGTGTGCCTGGGCCACAGCGCCGCCGATGAGGTCGCGGCCCGTGGCGGCTACGACCGGGGGGTGACGATGCTCACCCATGCCTTCAATGCCATGCCCGGCCTGCACCACCGGGCGCCGGGGCCCGTGGGGGCCGCCCTCGACCGGTCCGAGGTGACCGTCGGGCTGATCGCCGATGGGGTGCATGTGGCACCGACGATGGCGGTGCTGCTGCAGCGGCTCATGCCCGATCGGGTGGTGCTGGTGAGCGACGCCCTGGCCCCCTATGGCCTGCCCCCCGGGGATTACCCGTGGGATGCGCGCACCATCCGGGTGGAAGACGGCAGCTGCCGCCTGCCCGATGGCACCCTGGCGGGCACCACCCTGGGGCTGCTCGACGGGGTCGTGCGGCTGGCGGGCTGGACCGGTGACGACGGAGCGGCAATCCGGGCCGCCACGGTGCTGCCACGGCAGGTGCTGGGGGATCGGCGGTCTGTGGCGGAGCTGCTGATCGGCCAGCCGCTGGCGGAGGCCCTGCGCTGGCAGCGGCCGGCGGCGGGCCCCCTGGGCTGGCGCCGGCTGGTGGCGCCATGACGGCCGCGGCTGCGGGTGCCCCCCGTCGCCAGGGCCGCACGCCCTGGCTCTACCGCGCCGGCAAGCAGCTGCTGCAGGTCCTGTACGACCGGGCCCTGCGCACCGGGCCGCTGCTGCCGGCTGATGTCCACTTCCCGGCCCATGGCGAGCTGCTGCGGCTGACGCCGGTGCTGCAGCAGCAGACGCGGGCCCTGGCCCTCGAGGCCCTGCCCCGTTTCCATGAAGTGACCTCCAGCGGTGGCCCCTTCGCCTACCGCGACGGCCGCCGTTGGTCGGTGCTGCCCCTGCGGCTCTATGGCACCGACCTGCCGGCCAACCAGGCGCGGCTGCCGGCGCTGATCCCGTTCCTGCGGGACCACCCCGAGGTGACCTCGGCGATGGTCTCGTGCCTCGAGAGCGGCAAGCACATCCGCCCCCACCGGGGCCCCTTCCGCGGGGTGCTGCGGTATCACCTCACGCTGCACTGCCCGACGGGTGATGCCGCCCACGACTGCCGCCTGCGGGTGGCCGACCGCTGGATCCCCTACCGCGAGGGGGAGGATCTGCTGTGGGACGACACCTATGAGCACGAGGTGATCAACCAGACCGGCGCCGACCGCGTCGGGCTGCTGCTGGATGTGCGCCGCAGCGGCCTGCCGCCGCACCTCGAGATGCTCACGACGGTGGTGATCCGCCTGGCGGGGCTGCATTTCTGGCGGCAGCGGCGGCGCATCGAGGCCGCCTCCGCTCCCATAGGATCCGCGCCGTAACTCCCCCCGTCTCCATGCCCGCTCCCCAGGCCACCGGTGCCGCGGCCAAGGCCGCTGAGAAGCAGGAGGTCAAGGGCTATTTCGAGACCACCGGCTTCGAGCGCTGGAACCGCATCTACAGCGACAGCGAGGCGGTGAACAAGGTGCAGCGCAACATCCGCATCGGCCACCAGAAGACCGTGGATGAAGTGCTGGCGTGGGTGCAGGAGTCGGGGGATCTGGACCGCCGCAGCTTCTGTGATGCCGGTTGCGGTGTCGGCAGCCTGGCCATCCCCCTGGCCCTGGCCGGGGCGGGGTCGGTGGCGGCCAGCGACCTGTCGGAGGCGATGGTGGCCGAGGCCCGGCGCCGGGCCACCGCCGTCGGCATCGGCCCCGACCGGCTGCAGTTCAGCGCCGGAGACCTCGAGGGGCTGCAGGGCCGTTACGACACGGTCATCTGCCTGGATGTGTTCATCCACTACCCGCAGCCGGCGGCAGAAGAGATGGTGCGCCATCTGGCCGCCATGGCCGACCGGCGGCTGATCGTGAGCTTTGCGCCGTTCACGCCGCTGCTGGCGCTGCTCAAGGGCATCGGCCAGCTGTTCCCCGGCCCCAGCCGCACCACCCGCGCCTACACCCTGCGGGAAGAAGGCATCGTGCGGGCGGCCATGGGGGCAGGCTTCAACCCCCTGCGCCGCACGTTGCAGCAGGCGCCGTTCTATTACTCGCGGGTGATCGAGTTCGGCCGCCGTCAGGCGCGGTGATACGGGCCCCCCGCCAGGATCGTGCGGGCCCGGTAGAGCTGCTCCACCAGCAGCAGCCGCGCCAGATCGTGGGGCAGGGTGAGGGGCGAAAGGCTGAGCCGCCAGGCGGCGGCGGCCTTGAGGGCCGGGTCGAGGCCGTCGGCGCCGCCGATCACAAAGGCCAGCCGGTCGCCGGCCCGCCGCTCCAGGGCCCGGGCGAAGGCCGCTGAATCGAGACTGTCGCCTTCTTCGGCCAGGGCCACCAGCCGTTCGTCGGGTCGCAGGGCTGCCCGGATGGCCTCGGCTTCGCGGGCCGGGGTGCCATCCCGCAGTTCGTACACCTCCAGACCCGGCAGCCGCCGCCGGTAGAACTCCACTCCGTCGATGAGCCAGGGCCGCCGCAGGCGTCCCACCGCGATCAGCCGCCAGCGGGAGGGGGGAATCATCGTCGGGCCGTGCCCGCAGCAGAAGCGGTACCCTCGCACGATCGTTCCCCGGGCGCCGGGCCATGGCCGAAAGCGAACCCGTCGGTGTGCGGCGTCCGCAGCAGCGCCCCAATCCCTTCCGGATTGTGCGGACGGCCCGTCGCAATCTGCTCGAGGCCTGGCCCGAGCAGGCCTACAGCGCCGAGACCTTCCGCTTTCGCCTGCTGCGCCAGCGCTACTTCGTCTGCAACAGTGCCGATGCGGTGCGGCACGTGTTCCTTGAGGAGCACGACAACTACGACCGCAAGAGCCCGCAGATGCGCCGGGCCCTCGAGCCCCTGCTGGGGGATGGGTTGTTCGTGAGTGATGGTGACACCTGGCGGCAGCGCCGGGCCCAGTGCGCCCCCGCCTTCGAGCCGGAGCTGCTGCCCGGTTTCGCCGCCGTGATGACCGAGGCCGTCGGTGCCCTGGCCGACCAGTGGCAGGGCCGCAGCGCCTGCGAACCCGTCGACATGCTCGAGGAGATGGCCCAGCTCACCGCCCGCATCATCGGCCGCACGGTGTTCGGCGATGACACCAGCGACGACGAGGCGATGCGGGTGGTGCGTGGTTTTTCGGCCTATCAGCGTCACATCGATCAGATGAACCCCGCCGATGTGTTCGGCCTGCCCCTGCTGGCCTGGCTCAGCGATCCCTGGCGGCGTCAGCGGGCCCGGGCGGCGGCCGGGCGGGTGCAGCAGGTGATCGACGACATCATCGAGCGCCATCGGCAACGGCCCCCCGCCGAACGCTTCTCGCTGCTGTCCCACTTTCTTGATGGTGCCGCGGCGGTCGGCGGCTGCCCGATGGGGGCGGCGGCGGCCCGCAACGAGGCGATCGTGATGTTCATGGCCGGCCACGAGACCACCGCCAATTCCCTGGCCTGGTGCTGGTACCTGCTCGACCACAGTCCGCGGGCGGCGGCCCTGCTGCAGGCCGAGCTCGACACGGTGCTGGCCGGGCGCCTCCCCTGTTTCGACGATGTGCCGCGGCTGCCCTACACCCGGGCGGTGTTCGAAGAGGCCCTGCGGCTTTATCCGCCGGTGCCATTGCTCAGCCGTCAGGCCCGCCACGGTGACCGCATCCGCCGCAAGGAGATCCACCCCGGCACCATCCTGCTGGTGGTCCCCTGGCTGCTGCATCGCCACCGCAAGTACTGGCCGCATCCCGACCACTTTCTGCCGGAACGGTTTCTGCCCGGCCAACCCCGGCCCGACCGCTACATCTATGTGCCCTTCAGCGCCGGGGCGCGGGTGTGCCTGGGGCTGCGCTTCGGCCTCACCGAAGGGATCCTCTGCCTGGCGACCCTCGCCCAGCGGTTCCAGGCGCGGCTGCAGCCGGGCCATCGGGTGGCGATCGAATGCCGCCTCACCCTGCGACCGCAGCGGGGGTTGCCGATGCTGCTGACACCGAGGACGGCGCCATGACCGGCATACGGACCCGCAGCAACGTCGTCTACGAACGGGCTGTCGCCCTGCTGCTGGCGCTGTTGCCCCTCACCTGGGCCGTGCGGCTGGGGGGCCTGCTGGGGGCCCGCCACGGCCGGGCGGCCATCGCCGCCGACCGGGCCTGGGTGCGGCGGTTGCGGCGCAACCTGCAGCGCTGGCGGGGACCCAGCGACCCGGCAGAGCTGGACCGGCAGGTGCTGGCCTTCTGCCGCCGCATCGGCCAGGTGTATGCCGAGATTCCGCTGCTGCCGCGGCTCTGTGCTGCGGGCCGGGTGGAGCTGGTGGGACGCGAACACCTGGCGGCGGCCCCCCGCCCGTTGATCCTGGCGGGTTGCCACGGCGGCAACTGGGAGCTGATCGGTCGGGTGGCGGCCGAGTTGGGCGAACCGCTCTGTGCCCTGTACCTGCCCCTGGCCAGCCCCGTGCGTGACCGGCTGGCCCGCCGCATCCGCGCCGGCTGGACGCCGCACACCACCCTGATCCCCGCTTCACCCCAGGCCATGCGCCAGATCGTGCGTGAGGTGAGCCGCGGCCGCCATCTGGTGCTGTTCGTCGATGAAGAAAAGGACGGCCACGTGTGGGCCCCCAGCTTCGGCCGTGAACTGCCCGACACCGGCAACCGCTGGTTCGCCGCCCGCCTGGCGGTGCAGCACGGCATGGCGATCGTGCCGGTGTTCGTCGAACGGCTGGGCCTGGCCCGTTACCGGGTGGTGATCGAGCCGGCCCTGCTGCCGCAGGCGGCTCTGCCGGCCCCGCAGCGGGTGCGCCGCCTCGCCGAAGCCCTCGATGCCCGGGTCGAGGCCTGGTTGCAGCCGCGCCTCGACCAATGGTTGTGGCTTCCTTACTTCGAGCCCGACCGGCCGTTGCCATCGCCTGGCTCCAGGGATGGCGGCGGTGGTGCCTCGACCACCAGCCAGGTGCCGTC
>CAMASU010000028.1 GCA_945861105.1 Synechococcus sp. UW140 | reverse complement strand
CCACCAGCGAATCCAGCACCAGGCCAGCCCGTGCCAGCCGTCCCTCCAGCAGGGCCAGGTCGGCCTGGGTCAGCCGCCAGTCGTGGCTCTGCAGCCGCAGCGGTCCCGCCGGCGGCTCGGCCCCCAGGGCATGGTCGACGCTGCTGGCCAGGCTGCCGCTGGCGTCGTCGGACAGGCCCAGCGAGAGCAGATGCAGACCCCCCGGGGGAGCGGCGTGGAAACGGGCGACCATCGGCTTGGGGCAGCGGCGTGAAGATAGGCGTCTGCCGTCCCAGCCCCGTGCATCCCCCCGCCACCGTCTTCTGCGATTTCGACGGCACGGTCACCGAGGAGGACAGCTTCGATGCGGTGGCGGCCGCCGTGGCGCCCGAGCTGTGGGAACGGTTGAAGCGCCAGCTGTTCGCCTTTGAGCTGACCCTGCGCCAGGCCATGGCCGAACTGGCGGCCGCCCTCGGCCCCTCGGACCTGGACGCCATGGTGGCCCACATGGACCGCTTCAGCCCCAGGCCCGGTTTCGTGCCGTTCCTCGATGATCTCGAGCACGCCGGCATCCCTTTCGTGCTGGTGTCGGCGGGGCTGCAGCCGCTGGTGGAGCGGGTGCTGGCCCCCCATCGCCCGCGCCTGCATGCCCTGGTGGCGGCCCAGGTGGAGCCGGCGGTGGGCGGGGGGCTGGTGTTCCATTCCCCCTGGAGCGACGGGCAGGAGCTGGTGGCCAAGGCCCGGGTGCTGGACCGTTACGGCTGGGGCCGGCGCGTGGTGATCGGGGATTCGATCACTGACCTGGGCATGGCCCAGGTCGCCGATCTGGTCTTCGCCCGTGAACCGCTGTGCCACTGGCTGGCCCAGCGGGACATCGCCCACCATCGCTGGCACGATTTCGACGATGTGGCCGCCGTGCTCAGGGCCGAGGGGCTGCTGCCGCCAGCTGCCGCCGCAGCTCCCGGCTCACCGGCCGCGGATGCAGCAGCCAGGCCAGCTCCCGCGGCCGGCTGAGGCTGTCGACCAAGGGAGACACCTGTTCGAGGGCCTGCAGGCGATGGCCATCCCACAGCCGCAGGCCGCCCACGTAGGGGCTGTAGCCCGTCACCCGCCGCTCCTGCAGTCCGCAGGTCAGTTCCGGATCCAGCCCCTCGCCCTGGCAGAGGCGCTGGGCCAGGGCGAGGGCCTCCAGCCGCTGGCCGGCCGACAGCGCCCCCACATCGGTGGCCTGCAGCAGATCCCGATCGATCAGCCGCCGGCACAGATCCGCCAGGGGGGCTGGCGCCTCTTCGCGCCAGCGCAGCAGGTGATAGCCGGTGCGCACGTCGTCGTTGGCCAGAAAGCTGACCGGGTCCAGCTGCCCGGGCTGCCACAGCCAGCGGCCCATGACCGCATCCGCCGGCACCGTCCCCGGCCCCAGCCGGCGGGCCAGCCGCACGATCCACTCCAGCAGCCAGTTGCCCACCACGTTCAGCCGGTGGTTGTAGACGCTGCCGTACATCAGGGATCGCAGCACCAGGTAGTGCTCGGCCGCCGTGCGTCCCCGCGGGTGGATGGCCAGCCGTCCATCGGGCGCCACGATCAACGCCGCGATCAACCGGTCGAGGTCCAGCTGGCCGTAGGCCATGCCCGTGGCGTAACCATCCCGGCGCAGATAGTCGAGCCGGTCACAGTCGAGCTGGCTGCTGACCAGGGCCGCCACGGCGGGGTGGGGGGCCGCACCGGTCTCGAGCAGGGTGGCCACGGCCTCCGCCGTGCCGGCTGCCAAGGCCTCCAGCGGCTCCCGCAGGCTGGCCTCCTCGCGGATCAGGCGGGCCGACCAGGCTTCATGGTGCAGGCCGAACATCGCCTCACCGCTGTGGCTGAGGGGGCCATGGCCCACGTCGTGGAGCAGGGCAGCCCCCAGCAGCAGGCCGCGGTGGGCGGCCAAGTCCGGCTGTTGTCGTTCCAGGTGGGTGAGGGCCCGGCGGGCCAGCTGCAGCACCCCCAGGGAGTGGGTGAACCGGCTCGACTCGGCCCCGTGGAAGGTGAGAAACGCCGGCCCCAGCTGGCGGATGCGGCGCAGGCGCTGGAAGGGTGGCGCGTCGATCAGCGCCATGGCCATCGCCTCTTCGGGGCGGGCGCTGTCGAGTTCGATCGGGCCGTGCAGGGGATCGTGGTAAGTGCGCCGTGCCATCGCGTCAGCTTCCGCCCGGGGGCAGCTGGGCGATGAGGGCCTCGGCGGCGGCCCGCAGCCAGGGATCGCTGTCGCTGCCCACCACGCTGCCCTGGGGGGGATCCCCCGGCAGGGGCAGGTCGGGGTCGAGGCCCAGGCCATGGATGCTGCGGCCCGAGGGGGTGAGGTAGCGGGCGGTGGTGACCGCCAGGCCACTGCCGTCGCCGAGGGGGATGAGGCTCTGGATCTCGGCCTTGCCGAAGCTGCGCTGCCCCGCCAGCAGGGACCGGCCCGCATCCTGCAGGGCCCCCGCCAGAATCTCGCTGGCACTGGCGGTGCCGCCGTTGATCAGGGTCAGCATCGGGCCGTCATACAGCTGCTGCGGCGACGCCGTCAGCCGTTCGTCGATGCCCGTGCGCAGCTGGGTCTCGACGATCACGTCGCCCGCCAGCAGATCGTCGGCCACCGCCAGTCCGGCACTCACCAGCCCACCGGAGTTGTTGCGCAGATCGAGCAGCAGCCCCTCGATGCCGCCCTCCTGCAGCACCGCCAGGGCTTCGGCCACGGCGGCCGGCACGGGGTCGCTGAACTGGGTCAGCCGCAGGTAGCCGAGGGTGTGGCCGTCCTGGCGCAGCCGCCGGCTGCGCACCGGCCGCAGGTCCACCGCCCGCCGCTCCAGGTCGAGGCTGCGCCGTCGACCGTCCGGGTCCTCCACCTCCAGGTGCACCGGGCTGCCCGCTTCGCCCCGCAGCCGTGCGGCACTGCCCTCAAGCCCCAGCCCGGCGGTGGGCACCCCATCGATGCTCAGCAGCAGCGTTCCGTCGCCAAGGCCAGCCTCGGCGGCCGGTGATCCCTCCAGGGGGGCGATCACCACCAGGGCACCGGTGTCGGGCCGCAGGCCCAGCTCGAGGCCGACACCGCTGACGCTGCCCTGGGTGGCCGCCTGCATCGGCGCGTAGCTGTCGGGCCGCAGCAGTCGCGTGTAGGGGTCGTGCAGGGGCTCGAGCATGGCATCGATGGCGTCATAGGCCTCGCTGCGGTTGCGGATCGGACGCTCCAGGGCCTTCTGCCGTGACCGGCGCCAGGGCACCCCCTCGAGGGTGGGATCGACGTAGCCCTCGTTCACCAGCCGCCAGACCTCCACCACCAGGCTCTGGTCGTCGGAGAGGGCCAGGGCGCTGCCGGCCCCCCTGGCCGGCAGGGGGGTCAGCACGAGCAGCAGAGCCAGCAGCAGGCCGATGAGGCGGCGCCAGGGGTGCGACCGGATCACGGCGGCCAGGGAGCTATCGGTAGAATCCCGCCACCCCACCCCTCCAGGCAACCCTCTCCGCTGCATGGCGAACTCCTCCCCCGTCTACGACTGGTTCAACGAGCGCCTGGAGCTCCAGGAGATCGTTGATGATGTGTCTTCCAAGTACGTGCCGCCCCACGTCAACATCTTCTATTGCCTGGGTGGCATCACGCTGGTGTGCTTTCTGATTCAGTTCGCCACCGGCTTCGCAATGACGTTCTATTACAAGCCCACGGTGGCTGAGGCCTACACCTCGGTGCAGTACCTCATGACCGACGTGAGCTTCGGCTGGTTGATCCGCTCCGTCCATCGCTGGAGCGCCAGCATGATGGTGCTGATGCTCATCCTGCACGTCTTCCGCGTGTACCTCACCGGTGGCTTCAAGCGCCCCCGCGAACTGACCTGGGTCACCGGCGTCACCATGGCCGTGATCACCGTCTCCTTCGGTGTGACCGGGTACTCCCTGCCCTGGGACCAGGTCGGCTACTGGGCCGTCAAGATCGTGTCCGGTGTTCCTGCCGCCGTTCCTGTGGTCGGCGACTTCATGGTTGAACTGCTCCGCGGTGGCGAGAGCGTCGGCCAGTCGACCCTGACCCGCTTCTACAGCCTCCACACCTTTGTGCTGCCCTGGCTGCTGGCGGTGTTCATGCTGGCTCACTTCCTGATGATCCGTAAACAGGGCATCTCCGGTCCCCTCTGATCGCTACGGATCTGACTAGCTTTCCTCTACATCCCCTCCGTCATCGCCATGCACATTCTCAAGGAGCCCGATCTCAGCGATCCCAAGCTGCGCGCCAAGCTGGCCAAGGGCATGGGTCACAACTACTACGGTGAGCCCGCCTGGCCCAACGACCTGCTTTACATCTTCCCGGTCGTGATTCTGGGCACCATCGCCTGCATCGTCGGACTGGCGGTGCTGGATCCGGCCATGCTCGGCGACAAAGCCGATCCGTTTGCCACTCCCCTCGAGATTCTTCCCGAGTGGTACCTGTATCCGGTCTTCCAGATCCTGCGGGTTGTTCCGAACAAGCTGCTTGGCATTGCCCTGCAGACTATGATTCCCCTGGGTCTGATGCTTGTGCCGTTCATCGAGAGCTTCAACAAGTTCCAGAACCCCTTCCGGCGTCCCGTGGCCATGGCGGTGTTCCTGTTCGGCACCGTGGTCACCATCTACCTCGGCATCGGCGCTGCCCTGCCCATCGACAAGTCCCTCACTCTCGGACTGTTCTGAAGCCTGCTCCTGTTGTTTCAAAGCCCGCCATCGGCGGGCTTTTTTGTTGCCCGGGTCCGCACGGGTCTGGACCAGGTGCTCAGGCGCAGCGGTGTGGCGGTTTCGTCAAGGTCAAATAGCTCCACGTCTTCGGGGCAGCGGCGCAGCAGATGATGCAGCAGCAGAAAGCCCACGATCGTCCAGGTCTGGTAGGTGCGGGCCTGCTGGCCCACCCAGGTGCCGGTGGGACCGTCGAAATATTCCGCCCACTGCTGACGTGGCAGCTGGTTCAGCTGTTGCCAGTAGCACTCCTCCAGCATGGTGCGGGTCTGCCCCATCAGCAGCACATCGTCGCTGGGCCGGCGGCGGCGGTGCATCAGCACGGCCGCGGCAAAGGGCCAGAGCAGGCTCGGCCAGTGGCCGCCGTTGTGGTAACTCCAGGGCCAGTTCTTGGGATCCATGCCTGTCTTGTCGCGCCACTCATCGCCTTCCATCGGCGGGTGGCAGATGCGCATGGGCATCTGGGCCATCAGGTGCTGCCGGTTGTGCAGCACCAGCCGGAACAGGGCCCGCTGCTGGGGGCCCGTGAGCAGACCGAACAGGGACCCCAGGGAATTGCCCAGGCTGTAGAAGCGGAAATCAGGTCGGCCGGTGCGCATGTTGCCGATCAGATACCCACCCCGATGGTCCAGCCATTCCTGCAGCCAGTGGGGAATGACTTCGGGCTGCACGTTGAATTCGTTCTGTGATTGCTGATCGCCGTACTGTTCGGTCGGCCGGCGGCGCAGCACCTGCATGGTCTTGCTGGTCACCCAGTAATGCTTCAGCAGAAACACCCGCAGATCGCGGGTCCAGGTGCGTGTCAGTTCAAGCCGCTGCTGGGTGAGACGGGCCGCCTGGCCCTTCTGCACCAGTTCCATCAGGCGGCAGCAGCTCTTGAGGCAGCCGTAGAGCAGACTCTGCACCTCCAGGGGGGCTCCCCACACGTCCATGGGGCGGTCGATCATGAACGAGCAGTCGGGAACGAACAGCACCGGGGTGCCCTCGAAGGTGGGATGCAGCACCAGATCCAGCAGCAGCTGCACCCCCCGTTGCACCCCCGGACTGGCGCCATAGATCACATCACCGCTGGCCCGCACATACATCCAGCAGAGCACCGGCCACCACAGGCTGGCGTCGACCGAGGTGATGCGGCCGATCGACCGCTGGCCGTAATCGGCCACGATGGTGCCGCTTTCTTCCACGAAGCTGGTGGGGAACA
This sequence comes from Synechococcus sp. UW140, assembly GCA_945861105.1. Lineage (GTDB taxonomy): Bacteria > Cyanobacteriota > Cyanobacteriia > PCC-6307 > Cyanobiaceae > CAIQIA01. The sequence goes on along the minus strand of CAMASU010000028.1, from coordinate 5,824 downwards.
CACCACGGGTGCGGGTGTTGCTGCTCTGCAGCTCCAGGCAGAGATCGAGAAAATGGCGAACGATCGGGAAGCGTCCCTGCAGCAGCAGGTACACCATCACCGGCACGTTGTCGCGCAGGAAGATCTCGCCGTAGTTGAGGGCCGAATCATGCAGATGGGTCTGCAGGGCCGCCAGGGCACCGGCCGGTTGGCCCCGCACCGTCACCAGCGTGCGTTCGAACAGGTCTTCGGCGGCGGCAACGATGCGTGCCTCGCCTGAATTGGGGCGGGTGCGTCGTTCCAGGGGGCGCGGCGGAACCATGGCAACCCAGACCAATCCGCAAGCTACGCGGCGGCAGGGGTGAGTGCCAGGGTCGCGAGGGTTTCGACCACCGGCCAGGGGCCGTCGGCCAGGGGGTCGGGGTTGCCGGGCCGCCGGCAGCCGCAGACCTGCAGGCCGGCGCCAGCGCCGGCGGCCAGCTCCCCCCGGGCATCGCTGAGAAACAGCACCTCCCCGGGCCGGCAGCCCAGGCTCTCGACCAGCCGTTGGTAGCTGGCGCTCTCCTGTTTGGGCCCGAGGCGGGTGTCGTACCAGCCGCTGAACAGGGGGCGCAGATCGCCCGCGCTGCTGTGCCCGTAGAGCAGCTGCTGGGCAGGGACCGAGCCGCTGGAATAGACCGCCAGCTGCAGGCCGGCCCCATGCCAGCGCCGCAGGGCCGGCGCCACATCGTCAAACAGGGGGGCCTGCAGCTGGCCGTCGGCGTAGCCATCGGCCCAGATCATCCCCTGCAGATCCTTGAGGGCCGTGAGTTTGCGGTCATGGGCGATCAGCCAGCGCAGCCAGGGCAGCAGATCCGTGGAGCCGCCGTCATCCACCGGCGCTGGCGGTGCCGTGGGGTCGGTCTCGTCGTGCCAGGCCTGCAGCAGCTGCTGCCGCAGGGGTTCGAGGGCCGGGCTGCCCTGCCGCCGCTGCAGCCAGGTAGGCAAGGCCTCGACCGCATGGGGAAACAACACACCGGTGACGAAGTCCACCGGGCAGGTGGTGCCTTCAATGTCGAGCACCACCGCCCGCAGGTTCGTGAGAGCCACGGGCCCAGGGGGCAGCGGTTCAGAAGTCAGCGGCACAGGCCCTCCAGCAGCAGTTGTCGCCAGCGCTGCTCCAGCAGAAATTCCAGGATCTCGACGTGGCGCCGGGCCTGGGCCAGGTCGGCACCCCAGGCATAGAGGCCATGGCCGGCGATCAGCAGCCCGTGGGGGGCCGACGCCAGCAGGGGACCGGCGGCGTCACTCAGCCGTTGCAGGTCCTGGTCGTTGGCCAGCACCGGGATCGTCACCTCGGTGTCGTGGCTGCGGATGCCCTCCAGACCCTTGAGCATCTCGAGATCCCTCAGCGCCAGGTGGCCGGCCCCCAGGGCCCACCCCGACAGCAGCGTCGCAGCCTGGGAGTGGGTGTGCAGCACGGCCCCGGCCCCGCAGTGATGCACGATCGCCAGGTGCAGCAGGGTTTCGGCACTGGCCCGTCCCGCCCCCTGACACACGGCACCGGCGGCATCGACGACGATCAGCGCCTCGGGGGCCACCTGGCCCTTGTCGACGCCGCTGGGGGCCATCAGCAGCTGCAGCGGCTGCATCTGCAGCACACAGCTGAAATTGCCGCCGGTGCCGTCACACCAGCCGCGGCGGTGCAGGGCGCCCATGGTGGCGACAAGGTCGTGCCGGAGGAGCGGCTCCGGCGTGGTCAGGCTTGGCACGTGGGGCACCAGTGGCTGCTGCGCCCCCCCAGTCTGTCGCGCCGCAGCAGGGTTCCGCAGCGGCGGCAGGGGGTGCCGCTGCGGCGGTAGACCCAGGCGGCGCCGCCGTAATTGCCGTTGGTGCCCGTCAGGTCACGGAAATCGGAGAAGGTGGTGCCACCGGCGCCGATGCTGGTCTCGAGCACCGCCACCAGTTCGCTCCGCAGCCGCTCCAGGGCGGGGGGCCGCAGGCGCCCGGCCGGGGTCTGGGGACGGATGCCGGCCAGGAACAGCGCTTCATCGGCATAGATGTTGCCCACCCCCGCCACCAGCGCCTGGTCGAGCAGGGCACTCTTGATGGGCCTGCCGGACCCCTTCAGCCGGGTCCGCAGATGCTCGACGGTGAAGGCCGGACCGAGGGGTTCGGGACCGAGGCGGGCCAGGCCGGTGATCACCCGCTCTTCGGCGACACCGGCGGGCACGAACCAGAGGGTGCCGAAGGAGCGCAGGTCCACAAAGCGCAGTTCCCGCGGCTGGCCATCCTGGCGGCCAAGAAACCGCACCCGGGTGTGGCTGCAGGGGGGCGGGGCGTCGGGCCCCAGCCAGCGGAACTGGCCGGTCATGCGCAGATGGCAGCCCAGCACCCCTGCCGGCTGGTCATCCCGATGCAGATCGGCCAGCAGATATTTACCCCGGCGGCGCCAGGGACCGGGCCGGCAGCCGGCCAGGGCTGCGGCAAACCCGTCGCCATCGCCGGCCGGAGCCACGATGGCGCGGGTGCGCAACACCTCGACCCGATCGACCACAAAACGGCAGACCTGAGACTCCAGGCCGCGACGAACCGTCTCGACCTCAGGCAGTTCAGGCATTGCCGGGGGGCCTGGTCAGGCCTTCTCGAGTTCGGCTTCGGAGAAGTTGTTGGTGTTCACACCGCCGTCCACACCCGAGAAGCCGTTGTAGTTGACCTTCTCGAAGCGCACCACCACGGGATAGCGGATGCCGGAGGTGTCGATGGAGGCAACGGTGCCCACCTCGTTGAACCAATACGACTCGGGACGCTTGATGCGCACCTTGTCACCGCGGGAGATCGCCATGCCGGGGCCGGGTCTGGACTGTCCGCCTGAAGTTACCCGGCGCCATGGGGCCCGCGGGCCCGGCCGTCATGATTCGTCGTGCCCCTCCCCTCCGCCGTGGTTGCCGTCGTCCCCCCGGAACCGCCGCTGCTGCACCTGGATCTGCCCGATCCGGACCAGGACGACCTCAGCAGCCTCGAGTTCCATGCCCGCCTGGGCCAGGCCTGGGAGCTCTGCGACCGCTTCGACCTGCAGACCGAGATCTGGCGTGGCCGCATCCTGCGGGCCGTGCGTGACCGTGAGAAGCGCGGTGGAGAGGGCCGTGGAGCGGGATTTCTCCAGTGGCTGCGCGAGATGGAGATCAGCAAGACCCGGGCCTACGGGCTGATCCAGCTGGCCGAGTCGGCCGACAACCTCGTGGGCGGAGGCCTGCTGGAGGAGCAGAGCGTCAACAACTTCTCGAAGCGCGCCTTCCTCGACACCGCCCAGGCCGACCCTGAGGTGCAGCAGATGATCAGTGAGGCGGCCAACGAGGGCCAGCAGATCACCCGCCAGCAGGTGCGGCGCCTGGCCGAGGAGTTCACGGCGGCCACCAGTCCGCTGCTGCCGGAGGAGATCCGCGAACGCACCCAGAGCCAGCTGCTGCCGCCCAAGGTGGTGGCCCCGCTGGTGCGGGAGCTGGCGCGGCTGCCCGAACCGCAGCAGGAGGACCTGCGGCGGGTGCTGCGGGAGGAGCCGGAACTCGACCGCGTCAAGGAGGTGACCCACACCGCCCGCTGGCTCAGCCGGGCCGCCGAGGCCGGTCTGGCGGTGCGGGCGCTGCAGGGGGACGACCTCGACCTGGACCGCAGCCTTGAGGAGGCGGTGCGGCTCGATGTGCTCGGTCTGGCGGCCGACCTGGTGCATCAGGCCCGGCAGCTTGAGCAGGCCGTGCTGCGGCTGCACACCAGCTGGCGCCGGCTGGGGGGGCTGCACGAACGCCTCTGGCTCGAAAGCGGCAGCTCGACCCCCCACCTGCGCCGCCTGCTGCAGGCCCTTGAACCCCTGAACGGCAGCAACCTGCGGGTGTCGCTCGGCGAGCTGGCCGGCGGTCGGCGGCTGCGGCTGCAGCTGGTGGAGGAGAGCCCCGAGCAGCTGGAGGCGCCCCCCTTGCCTCCCCGACCCTGAGCCCTTGCCCCGGCCGCCAGGGCCGGTAGGGTCCGCCTGTGGCCGATCCCCTGCGCGAGACCCTCCGAGAGCGCTTCGGCTGGGATGAGTTCCGCCCGGGGCAGCGGCCCGTGGTCGAAGCCCTGCTGGCCGGTCGCGACTGCCTGGCGGTGCTGCCCACCGGCGCCGGCAAGTCGCTCTGTTATCAGCTGCCGGCCCTGGTGCGGGCTGGCGTGGTGCTGGTGGTGTCGCCGCTGGTGGCCCTGATGCAGGACCAGGTGGTGCAGCTGCGCCGCAGGGGCATCGCCGCCGCCTGTCTGCATGCCGGCCAGGGCCCGGACAGCTACCGGCAGCTGCAGCGGCTGCTCGAAAGCCGCGAGCTGCGGCTTCTGTACCTGGCCCCTGAACGGCTGCAGGGGGAGGCCTGCCGGCAGCTGCTCGAAGACCTGCTGGACCAGCGTCAGCTGGTGGCCCTGGCGGTGGATGAGGCCCACTGCATCAGCGCCTGGGGCCACGATTTCCGTCCCGACTACCGCCGTCTGGGGCAGCTGCGGCGGCTCTGCCCGGGGGTGCCCCTGGTGGCCCTCAGTGCCACGGCACCGCCGCGGGTGCGGGCCGACATCATCCGGCTGCTGGAGCTGCGCCGCCCGTTGCTGCAGGTGCGTTCGGCCCGCCGTCCCAACCTGCAGTACGTGATGCAGCCCCGGCCCGACGATCCCCTGCCGCTGGTCCTCGAGGAGCTGGCGGCCTGCCGTGGGGCGGCCCTCCTGTACAGCCGCACCCGTCGGGGGGTGGAGGACTGGGTGGCCCGATTGCAGCAGGCCGGGCGGCCGGCCCTCGGCTATCACGCCGGCCTGGACCCCGACACCCGTGCCGAGGCGCTGCAGCGGTTCCTGGAGGAGCCCCGGCCGGTGCTGGTGGCGACGGTCGCCTTCGGCATGGGCGTCGACCGGCCCGATGTGGGGTTGGTGCTGCATCTGCAGCTGCCCCCGAGTCCGGAGGGCTACCTGCAGGAATCGGGGCGGGCGGGCCGTGATGGGGCGCCGGCCCGGGTGGTGCTGCTCCATGGCGAGGGCGACCGCAGCAGCTTCCGGCGCGCCGCCGGTGGGCTGGCTCCGGAGGCCGAGCTGCAGCGTCTGGCCTGGCGCCAGTGGCGTCGCATGGAGGCGGTGGCCGAGGGTGCCGACTGCCGCCAGCAGGCCCTGCTGCGGGCCGTGGGCGAAGTGGTGTCGCCCTGCGGTTCCTGTGACCGGTGTCTCGAACCTCCGCTCCGGGAGGACGGCACGGCGGCGGCCCAGCGACTGCTCTCGGCCCTGGCGGCCGAGGCCGACGGGTGTGACGGCACGGCTCTGGCCCGGCGCCTGGCGGCGGAGCATGACGGGGAGGATCCCGCCTGGCTCTGGCGCTGGCGCCTGCGACGGCTCGCCGAAGCGGGGCTGATCAGCGAAGCCGAGGAGGGGGGGCGGCGGCTGTGGCTGGCTGAGGCGGGCAAGGCCTGGCTGCGGCGACCCTGGACCCTGACCTGGCCCCAGCCGCCGCGGCTGCCGGCGGATCAGCCCCCGGTGAGGGCGGTGTCGCGGCAGGCGGCACCCAGCAATTCCTGCTCGAACGACTCCTTGGGGGCATCCCAGGTCTTCCAGGCGCCGGCGGGCCCGGTGACATTGAGCCGTCGGGCACCGCAGTTCACCGCCACGTAGAGGGTCTGGCCCTGGCTGTTCACACCGGGCGCCACGAGGCTGCCGGCCATGGTCCGCCAGGCGCTCCAGTCGACCTGCAGCGGGCCGTAATTGCGCCAGTCGGGGGTGGCGCTGCGCTTGGCCAGCACCGGGGGCCGGGCGGTCGTCGGTGGGGTGGCCGTCGGTGTCACGGCAGAAGGTGTCGTTGCGGTCGGTGTTG
>CAMASU010000027.1 GCA_945861105.1 Synechococcus sp. UW140 | reverse complement strand
GGGGGCTCCAGCCGGGCAGGTGGAAGGCAATGTCCACCGAGCTGCCCTCCGCGAACCGCCGGGTCTGGTCGTCATCGCGCCAGGGGGTCAGGTTGGGCCGGGCGTCGGGGAAGCGCTGGCGGAACAGGCCCACCGCCGTGGCGATGGCGGCAGCCAGTTCGATGCTGCGGGCCTGTTCTGCCGCATTCATCACCCGACGGGTCCGAAAACTAGGCTCACCTTGCCGAGACCCTGCGGCTTGTGCACGCCATGGCCAGTTACGAGAAGCTCACACCCCCGACGGGGGGCACCCCCATCCGTTTCGAGAACGGTTTGCCGGTGGTGCCTCCCGATCCGATCATTCCGTTCATCCGGGGCGATGGCACCGGCGTCGACATCTGGCCCGCCACCCAGCGGGTGCTTGATGCGGCCGTGGCCCGCGCCTACGGCGGTGCCCGTCGCATCGAATGGTTCAAGGTCTACGCCGGCGATGAGGCCTGCGAGCTCTACGGCACCTACCAGTACCTGCCCCAGGACACCCTCACGGCCATCGAGACCTACGGGGTGGCGATCAAGGGGCCCCTCACCACGCCCATCGGTGGCGGCATCCGGTCGCTGAACGTGGCCCTGCGCCAGATCTTCGATCTCTATTGCTGTGTGCGCCCCTGCCGCTACTACGCCGGCACCCCCAGTCCCCACCGCCGGCCCCAGGACCTGGACGTGATCGTCTACCGCGAGAACACGGAAGACATCTACATGGGCATCGAATGGGATGCGGAGGATCCCGTCGGCCAGGAGCTGCTGCGGCACATCAACGATGTCGTCATCCCGGCCAGCCCCAAGCTGGGTCGCAAGCGCATCCGTGAGGGGTCGGGCATCGGCATCAAGCCGGTCAGCAAGTTCGGCACCCAGCGCCACATCCGCCGGGCCATCCAGCACGCCCTGCGCCTCGAAGGCAAGCGTCGCCATGTCACGCTCGTTCACAAGGGCAACATCATGAAGTTCACGGAAGGTGCCTTCCGTGACTGGGGCTACGAACTGGCCACCACGGAGTTCCGCGATGTCTGCGTCACCGAACGCGAAAGCTGGATCCTCGACAATGTGGCCCGCCAGCCCGGCCTGTCGATCGCTGATAACGCGCGGCTGATCGAACCCGGCTACGACAACCTCACTCCCGAGAAACGGGCGGCGGTCGATGCCGAGGTGAGCGGGGTGCTGGCCGCCATCGGCGACAGCCACGGCAATGGCCGCTGGAAGGAGATGGTGCTGGTCGATGACCGCATCGCCGACAGCATCTTCCAGCAGATCCAGACCCGTCCCCAGGACTATTCGGTGCTGGCGACGCTGAATCTGAACGGTGATTACATCTCCGATGCCGCGGCCGCGGTGGTGGGCGGTCTGGGGATGGCGCCCGGGGCCAACATCGGCGACAAGGCGGCGATCTTCGAGGCCACCCACGGCACGGCCCCCAAGCACGCTGGCCTCGATCGCATCAACCCCGGTTCGGTGATCCTCAGTGGCGTGATGATGCTCGAGTTCATGGGCTGGCAGGAGGCCGCTGATCTGATCACCCGCGGCATCAGCGGTGCAATCGCGGCCGGAGAGGTCACCTATGACCTGGCAAGGCTGATGGAGCCGCCCCTCGAACCCATCACCTGCTCTGGTTTCGCTGAGGCCGTTGTGCGTCACTTCGACCCATGACCGCCACCGGCCCGGCCCCTGTGAATCCCGCTGACCCCTGCGTCCATTGCGGTTTCTGCCTGCCCACCTGCGCCAGCTGGCGGGTGCTCGGCACCGAGATGGACTCCCCCAGGGGGCGCATCCACACCCTCAAGGCCATCGAGGCCGGCGAGCTGACCCTCGACGCCACGGTGGCCTCCCACTTCGACAGCTGCCTTGGCTGCTTCGCCTGCGTCACGGCCTGCCCGGCCAGCGTCCGCTACGACCAGCTGATCGAGGCCGTGCGGCCCCAGCTCAATGCCCCCGAGTTGCGCAGCCCTGCCCAGCGGGCCCTGCGCCGTCTGCTGCTGGCGCTGCTTCCCTATCCGCGGCGGCTGCGGGCCCTGCTGGCGCCCCTGGCCCCCTACGCCGGTTCAGCACTGCAGGGCTGGTTGCGGCGCCAGGGCGTGGCCGCCTGGCTGGGGCCCGAGCTGCAGGCCATGGAGGCCCTGCTGCCGGCCCTGCCCGAGGGCGCCTTCGGCCCTGACCCCAGCGGCGTGCTGCCTGCCCGGGGTCCCCGCAGGGCCAGGGTCGGACTGGTGCTGGGGTGCGTGCAGCGGGTCTTTGATCCTGCGGTGAACGGTGCCACCCTGCGGGTGCTGCAGGCCAACGGCATCGAGGTGGTGCTGCCCGAAGGGCAGGGATGCTGCGGCGCCGTCACCCACCATCAGGGGGATCTGCCGGGCACGGCGGCCCTCGCCGCCGACCTGGCGGCCCGGTTCCGGGCTGCCGCCGACCGTCACGGCCCCCTGGATGCGGTGCTGGTGGCAGCCTCCGGGTGTGGCCACACCCTCAAGCACTACGGCACGCTGCTGCCGGTCGGGGATGGGGGCCTGCCCGCCCCGGTGCTTGACGTGCATGAGTTTCTCGATCAGCTGGGTCTGGCCGACGGCTTCCGGGCGGGCCTGCGGCCGCTCCCCCTGCCCGATGGCACCCCCAGCAGTGCCGAACGCCCCCTGCTGATCGCTTACCACGACGCTTGCCACATGATCCATGGGCAGGGCATCCAACGTCAGCCGCGGCAGCTGCTGCAGGCGATTCCCCATGTGCAGCTGCGGGAGGCCACCGAGGCGGGGGTGTGCTGCGGCAGCGCCGGCATCTACAACCTGGTGCAGCCCGAGGAGGCGGCGGCCCTCGGCCGGCTCAAGGTCGACGACCTGGCGGGCACCGGCGCCCATCTGGCCGCCAGTGCCAACATCGGCTGCACCCTGCAGCTGCGCCGCCACCTGGCCGACGCTCCCCGGCCCATCCCGGTGCTGCACCCGCTCGAACTGCTCGACCGGTCTGCCCAGACCCGGTAGTGGTCCCTACACTTCGGCAGCCAGCCGTCCCGGATCGTCTGTTCCCATGGCTGTACCGCAGCTGTTCCGCTGCCCTGGCTACGAGGTCATCACCCGGCAACGCCTCGGTCCGGAACTGGTGAAGAACGTCGTCATCCTCGGCAGCGGGCCGGCGGCCCCCAGCCTGGACAGTCTGCTGGCCGAGGACACCATCGTCGTCGCCCTCAACAACGCCCACATGGCCTGTCGCAGGGTTGACTTCTCGCTGTACGCCGACGATCTGCCCCCTGCCCAGCGGCATCCCCAGACCGCCGTCATCGGCCGCAGCAGCCCCCATTACTCGCCGGCCCTGCAGCACTTCGGCGGCATCCTGCACTGCGGCTCCACGATGGCCTTCAACGCCGGTTACTGGGCGCTGTTCAATCTGCCCTTTGCGCAGATCTCGTACTTCGCCTGTGATCTGCATTACCCCCAGGGGCGCAGCCACTTCTATGGCAACGGCCGCCCCGATCCCCTGCGCCGTGATGTCTCGCTGCAGAGCCTGCCGGCCCTGGCCCTGCGGCTGTTCTTCTTCGGTCTGCAGCATCAGGTGCTCTTCCTCAATGCCTCCGCCGAGCCCGAGACACGGCTCCGCCTGCCCCGGGTGACCAGCGGCCTCAGCCTGCGCCGGCGTCTGCTCGAGGGGCGCCGTTCCCTCATCGAAGACTGGCTCGCACGCCTGCGTCCCCAGGCCGAGGCGGCCCTGGCCCTCGAGGCGGCCGCTCCCTTTGATGCCCGTCGCCACGACTACTGGGTCTACGAGAACGACACCCGTGTCTGGAGCCACGCCCGCGCCGTCGCCGACGGCTGGCTTGCCCTGGCCGCTCCCGTGGATCGCATCGCCGAAGAGATCGCCGACCGCTTCGCTGCCCTCAGCCAGCCTGCTGCAGACGTCGCCAGCTGTCCGTGAGGGTGTCGTCGTCTCCGAGGTTGCCCGGCACCGTGAGCACCGGCAGCCCGGCAACGCCCGCCGCCCGCGACCGTGGATCGTCGGGCACCAGCACCAGCGACAGCCCGGCACTGAGCTGACCCTGCAGTTCCACCCAGGCCAGGTCGAGGCCTTCGGCCAGCAGGGTGTGGCTGGTGATGCCGCCCTTGCTGATCACATAGCCCAGCCGGGGGGCCAGCTGACCGGCCAGCCGGGCCATCAGGCCCGCCAGGGTCCGCCCCAGCGCCCGCCGGGCCTCCCCCTGGCCCGCCAGCCGTTCGCCCCGGCTGGTGTACAGCACCGGTGTGCGGCCGCGGTCGAGGCTGCGGGCCAGGGCGGCCGCGAGTTCGTCGGCCGGTTCCTCCAGCCGGTCCACCGGCAGTTCGACAGCGTCGCAGCCGGGCTGCTCGAGCAGGTGGGCCAGCTGCCGGTCGGCCAGGGGCACATGGGACCCCACCAGCACCAGCCCCGGCAGCGCTGCCCCGTCGCGGCCCCACCGCCGCAGGGCCGCCAGGCCGGCCGGCGTCAGAGGCTGGGGACCCAGGCGGGCCAGGGCATCGATCAGGCTGGCGGCGCTCTGGAACAGCCAGCGCCGGTCGGGCCGACGGGCCAGGGCGGCCACAAAGGCCTGCAGGTGCTCGGCCCTGCTGGCGTCCACCGCCACCACGCAGCCCGGGGCCAGGCCGGCCAGCCAGGCGTCGAGGGTTGTGGCGCCGGCCCCGTCGGGTTCGGCGCTGGCCGCCTCCAGCAGCTCCAGCCCCAGCACCGGCACCGCGGCCGCCTGCAGGCGGCCGCCGCTGCGTTCCTCCAGCCAGCTGGGCAGATGGCTGCTGCGGTAACCGAACAGTCCGTCGCGGGCGAAGGCCGTCTCGTGCACCGGCTGGCCATGGAGGCGATGCACCCCCCCCTCGGTGGTGCGCCCTCCAGGCAGGAACGCCGGCACCACGAAGGTGGCATCGAACGGCCCGAAGCGCTGCTGCAGCACCTCCAGCTCCAGGGGGCAGTGGCCCCGCAGGGTCGAGTCGCCCCGGCTGATCAGCTGCACCTGCAGCGGTCGCCCCTGCCGTTGCCGTTCCCTCAGCACCTCCGCCAGGGCGGCACTGATGGCCTCCACCCGGGCACGGGCCTCAGCCGGGGCCAGGGCCCGGCTGTTGGTGATCAGAAACAGCAGCGGCGAGGGGTGTTCCAGGGCCTGGCGCAGGCTCTCCGTGTCCCAGCGCAGCAGCAGCGGGCAACCCCACACCGTCTGGGATCCGGTGGGGTCGTCATCGAAGACCACCAGGCGGCGGTCGAATGCGAAGGTGGGCCGCAGCGCCATTGCCGGGCATGCCGGATCAGGGACCACTCCTAACGCCCCAGCCCCAGGAGCTGGAGGAGCTGGTCCGGGGCCTCCACGCCGAGGCCACCCCCTGGTGCCCCGCCGGCCTGGGCCATCACGCCCACTGGGGGCCGCCGCTGCAGCGGCCCTGTGCGGCCGTCAGCACGGTCCACCTGAACCGGATCCGCGACCATGCGGTCGGAGATTTCACCGTCACCGTCGAGGCGGGCCTTTCCCTGGGGGCCCTGCAGCAGACCCTGGCGGCGGCCGACCAGTGGCTGCCGGTGGATCCCCCCCTGGCCGGCGACGGCAGCATCGGCGGCATCGTCGCCCGGGGTCTCGGCGGCCGCCTGCGCCATCGCTACATGGGCCTGCGCGACCAGTTGATCGGCATCGAACTGATCGCGGCCGACGGCACCCGTGCCCGGGCCGGTGGCCGGGTGGTCAAGAACGTCGCCGGCTACGACCTGATGCGGCTGTTCTGCGGCAGCTGGGGCAGCCTCGGGCTGATCACGGCGCTCACCCTGCGCACCCAGCCCCTGCCCCGCCACCGGCGGCGGCTGGCGGCCACCGGACCGTCCGCCGACCTGGCCCTGCTGCGCCAGCGGCTGCTGCTCGAGAGTCCGCTCAGTCTCGAACTGCTCGACTGGCAGCAGGCCGCCGCGGCGGCGCCGCGGTTGCTGATCGGTCTGGTGAGCCTCGATGCCATGGCCCTGGTCTGCCAGGAGGAGGTGCTGCGCCAGGTGCTGCCGGCCGGGCTTGTCCTCATGGAGGTCGACCCCGGCCTTGATCCCGGCACCCCCGACCGGCGGATTCCTGCCGGCAGCTGGCTGCTGCGGCCGGCTGTGCCGCCGGTGCAGGCCCTCGACCTGCTGACCGATGCCGCGGCCCGCGGCTGGAGCCTGCAGCTGGGGGCCGCCAGCGGCCTTGGGTTGGCGGAGGCGCCCTTCACCGCCGCCGATGACGGGGCGGTGGAAGCGCTCAGAACCAGCTGTCGGCAGCGGGGGGGGCTGCTCACGATCCTGCAGGCTCCCCCCGAAGATCGGCTGCCGGCCTGGCACGACGCCCCTTCGCGGTCGCTGATCGAAGCCGTCAAACGCCAGTTCGACCCGCTGGGGCAGCTGGCCCCGGGGCGGTTGCCCGGGGTTCAGCCCCCCAGCGCCGCCACCGTGTAGCGGCAGCGGAGGCTGCGGCTCTGGCCAGGGTCCACCTCCAGGCGCCCGTCACCACTGATCAGGCTGCCGCGGGGGCCGGTCCAGGGTTCGACGCACAGCATCGGCCGCGGCGGATCGGTCCAGAGCACCGCCAGGTTCCAGGGGGACTCCAGCTCCATGGTGATCCGCCGGCCGGCCGCCGGATCGCAGAGGCTGACCGACCCCTCGGGTCGCACGAGCAGATCGATGCCGGTGCTCAGCTGCGCCAGCTGCCCTGCCGTGTCGGCCTCGGCCATCTGGCGGTGGTCCAGGCAATGGGTCGGCAGGCCCTCGACCGTCAGACCCTCCAGCCCCGACACCGCCAGGTAGGGGTGCAGACCGAAGCTAAATGGCAGGGGCTGGCTGCCGCGGTTCTCGACCGTGGTCGTGATCTGCAGCGCCTGCGGGGCCAGGCGGTACTCCAGCCGCAGCACGAAGGGAAAGGGGAAGTCGGCCAGGGTGGCCGGGGTGTCCTGCAGCACGAGGGCCACCCCATCGCCGTCGGCCAGGGCTTCGAGGGTCCAGGGGAGGGTGCGGGCGAACCCGTGCTGCCTGAGGGTGGCGCTGCGTCCATCGGCCAGGGGCAGCCGGTCGTCCGGCAGGTTGCCGCAGATCGGAAACAGCACCGGTGCGCCACCGCGGATCGAAAGGGCCGGATCCAGGAACCGCTCCACGTCCAGGTACAGCACCTCCTGGCCGCCGCAGCGCCAGCCCGTCAGCAGCCCACCCCGTTCGGGGACCAGTCGCAGGGCATCACCGCTGGCTGGGTCTTCGAACAGCCAGTGCGGATAGGGAGTGCTGCAGGGCTGCAGGGACATGGCCGGAACACCGGGGGCGAGCCGACGGTATCCCGGGCCCCCCACCGTCGTCAGTCGCCTGGGCGCGCCGCCAGCCAGCTCAGCAGTTCGTGGTTGACCTGATCCGGCACCTCGTCGTGGGGGCAGTGGCCGGCCTCGAGCACCACGTCGTGGGTGCCGGGCGGCACCTTGTCGCGGAAGCGCCGCATGCGGTTTTCGGCGTCGATCCAGGGATCCCGCCGGCCCCACAGCAACAGCAGCGGTGCCTGCAGCTGCTCGAACAACCCATCGAGGGGTTCGCCGCTGGGAATGTCGAACACCGTCCGGAACACCCCGAAGGCGCCGGGGTCCAGGGAGGGCCGGCGGATGGCCTCCACCAGCGCGTCATCGACATTGCGCCGGTCCACGTAAACCTGCTCGAGGGTGCGGCGGATGGTCGACCGTCGGCGCAGGTTCTCGAACAGCAGGCGTTGCAGCACCGGGCTGCGCAGCAGGGCTCCCCCCACCGTGCGGCGGGTGATCGCCCCCCATCCCTCCACCACCGGTTGCTGCTCCTCCCGAAAGGGACCGGCGGCGTTCAGCAGCACCACCCCGGCGCAGCCTTCGCCAAGGGCGGCACCGGCGGCCAGGGCGGCATAACCCCCGAGGGAATTGCCCACCAGCACCGTGGGGCGGCCGTTGCGTTCGGCCACGTAGGCGCAGAGCTGGTCGCGCCAGAGGGCACCGCCGTAGGGCAGCCCCGCCGGTTTGGCGCTGCGGCCGAACCCCAGTAGGTCGAGGGCATGGACCTCATGGCTGCGGGCCAGGACCGGGATGTTGTGGCGCCAGTGGTCGGTGCTGGCCCCGAAGCCATGCACCAGCAGCAGGGCCGGTCCCGCAGCGCCGTGGCCGCTGCGCACGGCATGGACCGGATGGTCGCGGAAGTGCCAGGGCATGGTCACGCAGGGTTCGGCCATGGCTCCGGCGGCGGGATTGGGATGCTAAGGATGCAGGCCTTCCGGCTGTGTTTCCCAGTGCCTGTGCCCCTGCCCCAGCCGGACTGGACGACCCTGGTGGGGGGCAGTGCCCTCTGGGCCCTGGCCCTGGTGCTGCCCCTCAGCCTGCCACTCGAGCGGTTGGAGGCCGAGCTGACCCAGACGGGTCTCAGCAGCGACCAGCAGCAGGCCCTGCTGCTGCTGAGCAGCCTGCTGCTGGCCCTCGGTGTCGGCGTTGTCATCCAGCTGCTGCTGAGCTGGGCCCTGTCCCCCAGCTGGGCCGGCAGTCTGGGGCTGATCACCGGTGGCGCCAGCCTCTTCTTCGGCCTGGCCCAGCGCGGCAGCGACGGCTGAACCGGAGGGCCTCCCCCGTTCAGGATGGGGCCCCGGCCTCGGCGGTTCCCGCCGTCTGCGGGTCAGCCAGCACCCGCAGCAGCAGTGGCGCCAGGAAGGTGGTGCCGATCACCATCAGCAGGATCGCGGCCTCCAGGGCCGGGGAGAGCAACCCGGCAGCGGTGCCGAGGCCCAGGAAGATGAGACCCACCTCCCCCCGCGGCAGCATCCCCACCCCCACCAGCAGCCGGTTGGTGGGTTCGCGACTCACGAAGCTCCAGCCAGAGGCGAGCTTGCCCACGATGGCCGCCAGCAGCAGGAAAAGGGCCACCAGCAGGCCACTGCGGTTGGCCGGATCGGTGGGATCGAGCACCGACAGGTCCATGGCGGTGCCGATGAGCACGAAGAACACGGTGGCGAAGAGCGACACCACGGGGGCCACGGCGTCGCGGATCGCCTCCCGCCGGCTGGAGTTGCTCAGGATGAGCCCGGCGGCGAACGCCCCCAGGGCCGCCTCGAGGCCGATGGCGGTGGCGGTGAAGCAGGCCACGAAGAGCACCACGAAGGACGCCACCACCAGCTCACCCGGAGCCTGGAGGGTGTCGATCAGCCGGTCGAAGGCGGGACCGATCCGCCGGCTGAGGGCGATGGCGGCCAGCACGAACACCAGGGCGGCCGCCACCAGCTGCAGGATCGGTCCGGGGGTGAGGCTGCCTCCACCTGCGAAGGCCACCACCACCGCCAGGATGACGATGCCGAGGATGTCGTCGAGCACGGCCGCACCGATCACGATCAACCCCTCCCGCCGGCGCAGCATCCCCAGCTCGGCGAAGACGCTGGCGGTGATGCCGATGCTGGTGGCCGTCATCGAGGCTCCGGCGAACACCGCCGGCACCGGATCGACATGGAACAGCAGCATCAGGCCTGCGGTGCCCAGCAGGAACGGCAGCACCACGCCGGTGCAGGCCACGGTCACCGCCTGGCCGCCCACGGCGATCAGCTCGTCAAGCTCGCTTTCGAGCCCCGTCACGAACAGCAGGGCGTAGAGCCCGAGGCTGGCCACCACCTGCAGCGCCGGAAAGCTCTCGTCGGCTACGGCCAGCACCTGATCAGGGGGCAGATCGCTCAGTCTCCCGAGCTGCGCCACCAGCCAGGGGGCAAGCGGCACGCCACTTTCGGGAGGAACCACGAGCCGCAGGCCCGACACGCCGAGCGCCACCCCCGCCAGCAGTTCCCCCAGGATCGTGGGCAGCCGCCAGCGCACCATGGCTTCGGCCAGCAGCCGCGCGGTGACGAAGATCAGCAGAAACCGACCCGCCACGAGCAGGTTGGCGGCTTCGCCGGCTGCGTGACCGGTGACCATCAGGGGCAGATCGGGCACGTGGAAGCTTTGGGGTGTCCTTAATGGTTCCACGGGACGGGATCGCTACGGTCCGGCTGAGCCCGCCCTGCTGTTCCGTCCCATGACCGACCCTTCAGCGGACATCCAGAGTCCGACACCGAGCCGCTACGCCGATCCCGAGCGAGTGGGCCTCAGTGCCGATGACCTTGCCGCCGGCATCACCGAACATCTGTTCTTCACCCTCGGCAAGCTGGCCGACACCGCCAGCCGCCACGACCTATACCTCGCCCTCAGCCATGCGGTGCGTGACCGGCTGATGAACCGGTACCTAACCGGCCAGGAGGCCCAGCGGCAGCAGCCCGCCAAGACGGTGGCCTACCTCTCCGCTGAGTTCCTGATCGGTCCCCAGCTGGGCAACAACCTGGTGATGCTGGGCATCGAGGCGGCCTCCCGGGAGGCCATCCATCGATTCGGCGGCACCGACCTCGACGATGTGCTCGAGGTTGAAGAGGAACCCGGCCTCGGCAATGGTGGCCTCGGGCGTCTGGCCGCCTGCTATCTCGAATCGCTGGCCAGCCTTGAAGTGCCGGCCGTCGGCTACGGCATCCGCTACGAATTCGGCATCTTCGACCAGCTCATCCGTGACGGCTGGCAGGTCGAGATCACCGACAAATGGCTCAAGGGTGGCTGGCCCTGGGAACTCACCCACCAGGACGAAGCGGTGTTCGTCGGCTTCGGTGGTCGCACCGAGAGTTACACCGATTCGGATGGCCGCTATCGCTCCCGCTGGATCCCGGCCGAGCATGCCCTGGGCATCCCCCACGATGTGCCGGTGCTGGGCTACCGGGTCAACACCTGCGATCGTCTGCGGCTCTGGCGCGCCACGGCCACCGAGTCATTCGACTTTTACGCCTTCAACATCGGCGATTACTACGGCGCTGTTGAAGAGAAGGTGGGCTCCGAGACCCTGTCGAAGGTTCTGTATCCCAACGACGGCACCGACGAGGGTCGGCGGTTGCGCCTCAAGCAGCAGCACTTCTTCGTCAGCTGCAGCCTCCAGGACATGCTGCGCAGCCTGCGCCAGCGTGGTCTGCCGATCACGGCCTTCCCCGAGCACTGGGCGGTGCAGCTCAATGACACCCATCCCTCGATCGCCGTTGCCGAGCTGATGCGGCTGCTGATCGATGATCACAACCTTGAATGGGATGTGGCCTGGGATCTGACCAGCCGTTCCCTGGCCTACACGAACCACACCCTGCTGCCCGAAGCCCTTGAGAAATGGGGCCTGCCCCTGTTCGCCAGCCTGCTGCCCCGGCATCTTGAGCTGATCTACGAGATCAACCGCCGCTTCCTGCAGCAACTGCGCCTGCGCCATCCGGGTGATGACGGCATCCTGCGGCGGCTGTCGATCATTGACGAAGAGGGTGCCAAGGCCGTGCGCATGGCCCACCTTGCCACCGTCGGCTCCCACCACGTCAATGGGGTGGCGCGGCTGCACAGCGACCTGGTCAAGAGCCAGCTGATGCCCGAATTCGCCCGGCTCTGGCCGGAGAAGTTCACCAACGTCACCAATGGCGTCACGCCGCGCCGCTGGCTGGCCCTGAGCAATCCCCCGCTGCGGGGGCTGCTGGATGACAGCATCGGCGACCGCTGGCTGCACGACCTCGACGAGCTGCGGCGGCTTGAGCCCTTTGCCGCTGACACTGCCTTCCTTGAGCGGTGGCAGACCACACGCCTGGGGGTCAAGCGGCAGCTGGCGGCCTACATCCATCGGCACACCGGCGTGCTGGTGGATCCCGGGTCGATGTTTGATGTGCAGGTGAAGCGCATTCATGAATACAAGCG
>CAMASU010000026.1 GCA_945861105.1 Synechococcus sp. UW140 | reverse complement strand
CCGGGTCCGGTGAGCCGGGAGCCACCGCTGCGGAGCCTGCGGCCCGCCCCCTGCAGCTTGAGCAGGACCCCGACGTACTCGACACCTGGTTCTCCAGTGGCCTCTGGCCCTTCTCCACCCTCGGCTGGCCCGGCGAGGCGGGGGAGGCCGCACCGCCCGACCTGGCCCGCTGGTATCCCACCAGCGTGCTGGTGACCGGCTTCGACATCATCTTCTTCTGGGTGGCGCGGATGACGATGCTCGCCGGCGCCTTCACCGGCCAGATGCCCTGCCGTGACGTCTACATCCACGGCCTGGTGCGGGATGAGCAGAACCGCAAGATGAGCAAATCAGCCGGCAATGGCATCGATCCGTTGCTGCTGATCGACCGCTACGGCGCCGATGCCCTGCGCTTTGCCCTGGTCCGTGAGGTGGCCGGCGCCGGCCAGGACATCCGCCTCGATTACGACCGTTCCGATGACAGTTCGGCGACGGTGGAGGCGGCCCGGAACTTTGCCACCAAGCTCTGGAACGCCACCCGGTTTGCGCTGCTGAACCTCGACGGGGCGACCCCGGCCGCCCTGGGCCGGCCGGATCCGGAGGCCCTCGACAGCGAAGACCGCTGGATCCTGTCGCGGCTTGTGCGCACCGCCAACCAGGCTGCTGAGCTCTATGGCGCCTACCGGCTTGGTGAAGCGGCCAAGCTGCTCTACGAATTCGCCTGGAATGATCTCTGTGACCAGTCGATCGAATGGGCCAAACCGCGGTTGTCGGGGGAGGATCCCGCCGCCCGCCGCACGGCCCGCCAGGTGCTGGCCTGCAGCCTTGAGGCCCTGCTGGTGATGCTGCATCCGCTGATGCCCCACCTGACCGAAGAGCTCTGGCATGCCCTCGGCGGTGCCCCCGACGACACCTATCTGGCGTTGCAGCCATGGCCCCGGCTGGATCCCTCCTGGGTCGATGAGGACCACGAGGCGGCCTTTCAGTTCGGCATCGATGCCGTGCGCGCCATCCGCAACCTGCGGGCCCTCTCGGGGGTGAAGCCCGCCGAGAAGTTGTCCGTGGGCATCCACACCGCCAATCCGGCCCGCCAGGCGTTCGTGGCGGCCAACCACGACAAGATCGCCCGGCTGGTCGGTGCGTCGGCCCTCCACTGGGAGGCCAGCCCCAGCCCCGGTCAACTGCTTGGCCTGGTCGACAGCGATGCCCAGGTGGGCCTGGCCGTGCCTGCCCACAACCTTGAGGCCCTGCGGGCCCGGCTGCAGAAGGACCTGGCCCGCACCGAGAAGGAGATCGCCGGCCTCCGCGGTCGCCTGGCCAACCCCAGCTTCGCCGGAAAGGCACCGCCGGAGGTGGTGGCCGACTGCCGCGCGAACCTGACGGAAGCCGAAGCCCAGGCGGCCCTCACCCGGCAGCGGCTGGCCGATCTGGAACGATGAGCAGACTCTGAGCGCTCCCTGCAGACGACTCATCGTTATTGCATTCTTTTCCTGGTCTTACGCTCGGCTTAATCTCTGAGGGTTGTCTCCGTGGCAGCTTGATGGAGAGACCAAGCGTCATCTCCATGCCTTCGCCCATTCTCAAGCAGTTGCTGGTGGGGACTCAATCCAGCACTGAAGAATTTCTGACTGAAATCTCTGCACACGTCCAAGCGTTTGCTTCCTCAGGAATTCATTACCTTGTCAGCATTGGTGGCGGCAGCAAGCTGACTGTCACTTCGTTCGGCGACGTCGCCAATGCTGCCGTTGTCGGCACAGTGCAACTTGACCAGATTCCCGGTGGCTTCACGGCCCAATCTGTTGCTGTATATAACGATCTCATTGCTGTCGCGGTGCAACCGGCTGGGAGCGCCACAGGCAACGGCTGCGTGCAGTTCTGGCGCATTCAATCCAATGGCAGTCTCACTTTCCTGGATTTCCAGGTTGTGGGCGTGCTTCCTGATAGCCTTAAGTTCACTGCCAACGGTCGCCAGCTGGTTGTGGCGAATGAAGGGCAGCCAAACGATGATTACAGTCAAGATCCTGCAGGTACTGTCAGCATCATTGACGTCATCGATTCCGGCAGGTCTGATGCATCAAGCTTGTCGCTTCGGCACACGCTACTTGATTTCACTGCATTTCCTGCCCCCACCCCTGGGGTGGTGGATGGAACATTGCCGCGATTCAGCAGCAGCATTCCCAGTAGCTCTTTGTTTGCCAATGACCTGGAGCCTGAGGCCATTACGATCCATGGTCGCTACGCTTACATCACGCTTCAGGAGGCAAATGCTGTTGCCAAAGTCGATCTTCTGACCCGTACAATTACGTCAATCTCAGCCCTTGGTGCTGTTGACTTTACGCGTCAGTATGTTGATCTGACTGACAACGGTTCTTCTTCCCCTGTCGTGGGTAACCTCCTGAACGGTTCGCCGATTCTGGGGCTGCGGATGCCTGATGGCATTGATTCCTATCGCTGGCAGGGTCAGACTTATCTGGTTACAGCTAACGAGGGTGATACAAGAACTGATTATGGTTCCATTTACTACGACGAGTTTAGGCCCTCATCCAGCGCCTCTCCGGACGTCTACACCATCCGCGACGGGTTGGCAGATGGTTCTTCTAGCTACCGAACCAATGGCGTCGGTACTAACACAGCGTTTGGCTCGCGGAGTATCTCCATTCACCGCGAAGATGGATCCGTCGTCTGGGACAGTGGCGTTCAACTGCAAAGTTCTGCCATTGCCGCTGGCCTTTACGACGACGGTCGCAGTGACACTAAAGGCGTCGAGCCCGAGATGGTCACCCTTGGAAAGGTGAACGGCCGACGCTACGCATTTGTCGGTCTGGAGCGCACAACATCTTCCATGGTGTCTGTGTTTGATGTGTCCAATCCCAACAAGGTCCATTTCGTTTCCAGTCTGAAACTTCAGGGCAGTCGTAGCGTTGAGGGGCTCCTTTTCGTTGACGCTGCTAGCAGTCCCACAGGGGAGGAGCTGCTGGTTGCATCCAATGAAGTCTCCAACACTCTGGACTTTATCAGTGCCGCTGATCTTGTCAGCCAGGATGCTTACCTGAACCGTGCCGGCACCTTTAATGTTTCGATGTTTACGGAGGTGGCTGGCGGTCCTGATCTGTCGTTCAAGCCGCTGTTAACCATCGGCGAGACCACTCCAAACAAGTATCTCACCCCAGGAATCCTTGATGGTCTGGGGGCCTTTGCCAATAAAGGCACTGACACCTTTACAATTCTCGCTAATCACGAGCTTTCGAATCGGGCCGGTTATGGGTATCGTCTGCCTGCTCTGGCCTCTGGGGAAGAGTTGACTGGAGCCAGGATCAGCCGGTTTACTGTGCGCAAGGACGCTGACAATGATGCCAGCAATGGCTATCAGCCTGAGATTATCCGTGGTGAGCTTGCCTACACTGAGATTGTTGATGCCAATCGGCAGGTCGTTACAGCTGCCAGTCAGTTGAATGGTGGTCTGAACCGTTTCTGTTCAGCCAGTTATATTGCGAAGAACAGTTTTGGCGGCGGGCGTGGCTTTGTCGACAACATCTATCTTGCAGGTGAAGAGGCGGACGAAGGCCTCTTTTATGCTCTTGATGTGAACAGCCGTCGCCTGCATGCCGTCCCGGCAATGGGGCGTGCCGGTTGGGAGAATGCCACGCTTATCGACACGGGTTCTCGCGACACAGTCGCCTTGTTCCTTGCCGATGACAGCACCGCTGCCCCGCTGATGTGGGTGGGCACCAAAGACAGCGCATCTTCAGATTTCCTGCGTCGTAATGGCCTGGATGTCAGCAGTGGCGCTCTCTACACCTGGACGCCCACTGGTGGCAGTGTCGGGACATCAGCGGGTGACTCGACTCTTGCTGATTCTGCTGATCTGAATTCGGTTGCCATGGGTGCACCCCTGACAGGGCAGTGGGTTCTTGTCGGTAGCGGTACCCAGGTGGCCTCCTGGAATGAGGCGACTCTGAAAGCGCAGGTGAAGGCTCCTGGTGGTGATCCTGCCTTGGCAGGGCTGCAGCTCAGTCGACTGGAGGATGTGGACATCAATCCGCTCAACGGTCGGCAGTTGGCTCTGGCCACCACTGGCAACGGTGACTTCGGTGGAGCCGATCGCTACGGCAACCTGATGGTGTTTGACTTTTCCTCCACCTTTGGTGCCAATGGTCTGGTCGCCTCGGGGCAATCGTCCCTTCGTCTCATCTACGATGGTGATCGTCTTGGCGGGCTCGCTCGGCAGGATGGCATCCGCAACCCAGACAACCTCACCTGGTCAGCTGACGGGAAACTGTATGTCCAGGAGGATCGCTCAGTATCCGGAGGTACGGCCGATGGACAGTTCGGAGCGATTGAGGCCTCCATCTGGACTCTCAGTCCCACAGATCCCATTACCAGTCCTGCAGGGGTCCAGGCTCAGCGCTGGGCAGTTCTCGACCCAACCAATGGTGTTCCTTCGGCCTACGGCCAGACGAATGCCAACCCGCCATCTGTGGCCTCCAATGTCGGCAACTGGGAAAGCAGCGGAATTATTGACGTCTCAACCATCTATGGGATGGCGCCGGGATCAATGATGTTGGCAGATGTTCAGGCCCATAGTCTGCGCGATGGCAACATCGGTGGCTTCTCTCACCTCACTGAGGGCGGTCAGCTGACCCTCATCGGTCGTGGTTCAGGAGTCTTTGGCTGAGTTGTTGAGTGAGCCCAACGGCTTTCTCCGCAATTCACTGGAGTTGAGCCTTGTGTGATTATTCCCCGCTCTCATTTGGGAGCGGGGATTTTTGTGGCTGGTTGTTTCTTCCCCAGGATCAGATGCTCTCTTAGGCTGGATGACGTAGGTGTTCGCTGAACTCCCGCAGCACTGAGCGTGGACTCACGGCATCCAGCATCGCCACGATGCGGTTCGCCTCGGCCTGGCTGAGGGAGCGGTTGCCGGTGACTGCTTCGAAGTTGGCCTTCACCACATGGTCGCGGATCTCTTCGATCGAGGCGCCGCGGGCCCGCATCTCGGCCACGAAGGGGTTGCTGTGGGAGGCCTGGATCAGCGCCTTGTTGAGCAGGTCATACGACAGTTCCCCCTTGTGGTTCGTGTAGGCCTTCACCACAGCGGCATAGTCGTGACTCGACACCGTGGCCAGGTCTTCTGGCGCGGGGGCGGGCTCGTCGACCACCGGTTCGGGGGCACCCTCCTGAAGCTTCACACGACCCCGGCGTGAATAGGGCATCCCAGAGGTGAGGGCAAGGGCCTCCTGGAAGGCCTCCACCGGAAACAGGTCGTGGGGCGTGTGGGCCGCCAGGTCAGGTTCGCCGGTGTGGCGGTTGAGCAGTGCCAGACCCGGCTGCGGGGTGTCGTAGCGGAGAATCACCACCCCGGAATGGCCGTCGGGCATCTTCTGCCGGAAAGCCACGGCTTCCAGGGTGGACAGCTCCACCAGCACCGTGCGGATGACCATTGTTGTCGCAGCATGCACCTACAAGGTAGCCATCAAATGCGCAGCAGACTCGACGGCAGGCTGCCCACTCCCGCCAGCAGAGCGATGAGGTTGTCGTCGCTGTCGTAGGTGCCGTTGTTGTTGCTGTCAACGTGCAGGCCGATGCCATTGACGGTGCCCCCCTGGAACGGCAAGGTCCGGATTGCCGATGTCAGCTTCAGGTCGGTGCCGATCACCAGATCGTCGTCGCTGTCGTCGTAATTGCGGATCAGCGTGTAGCCACTGTCACCGTCAGCCGCGAAGGGTTGACCGGTGGGGCTGGTCAGCAGCACGGTCACATCATTCTTGTTGATGCCCAGGTCCAACTGGTCGATGGCGCCTGCCGGCAGGGCGACGCCGGTGACCAGGTCATAGCCGGTGAGCAGCACCTTGCGGCTGTCCGGAGCGGAGAGCACATCGGCGACGGGGGACCCGCTCACCACCGCCGTGAAGGGATCACGGGCGTTGGCGTTGGGTTCCGCGGCAAGGATGCGTCCGCGGAGGCGTTCGATGGGTGACAGGGGTTCACCGATGGCGCCGTCGTCATTGGCATCAAGGCCGAAGGCCTCTTCCATCGTGCTGGCGTCCTGGGAGTCACGGCTGACGATGGTGGTGCCACCGCTGGGGTTCCAGCGGTCATCGAAGGTCCAGGTGGTGAGGTTGCCCGAGCCTGATTGGCGCCACAGCACCTGGTTGGTCGAGTTGACCCTGGCGGCAGCGAGGGCGGTCCAGCCGCTCAGGCGTGAATCGCCATCGAGCAGGTCGCCGCCGCCCCAGCTGAGGCCGATCGCAGCACCGCCGTTGCTGCTGATCGCAAGTCGGCCGCTGCTGCTGTGGCGCTGCAGGGCTATGGCTCCGGAAACGGCGACGGTGGTGTAGGGATTGCCGATGCTGCGGTCGCCGTTGGCATCAGTGCCGAAGGCAGTTTCGAGGGCGAGGGCAGCAGCGGAATCGGGGGCGACGATGGGTGTGCCGCCGGAGGGATTCCAGCGGTCATCGAAGGTCCAGGTGGTGAGATTGCCCGAACCTGATTGGCGCCAGAGCAGCTGGTTGCTGCTGTTGACGCGGGCGGCGGCGAGGGCTGTCCAGCCGGGCAGGCGGCTGTCGTCGGCCTTCAGAGGGGCGGAGCCCCAGGAGAGGGAGGTGAGAGAACCGCGGCTGCTGGCCACCGCCAGGGAGTTGTCGTCGCTGCGGCGAAGCAGGGAGACATCAGAGCCCGCGGCAACCAGAGAGAAGGTGGAACCGATGGAGCGATCACCGTTGAGATCAATCTTGAAGACGCTTTCGAGGTCGCGGGCCTTGGTGGAGGCAAGGCCGACGGCTGGCGAACCACCAGTGGCGCTCCAGGAGGCATCGAAGGACCAGACGGCGACAAGACCGTAGGCGCCGGTCTGGGGATCCTGGAGGAGATCGTGCTTCCAGAGGAGGGAGTTCTCGCCATCGACAACGGTGACGGCGATGGGTGTCCAGCCTGGGAGGCGGGAATCGCCGACGGTGATGGGGCTGCCGGCCCAGGACAAAGATGTGCTCGTGATTCCGCCGTCGGGCGACACGGTCCAGCGGTTGCCGGCACCGGGCAGGAGGGCCAGGGCAGGGGTGCCCGAGAAAGGAACGGGCTGGCGGTCATCCTGTGAGCCGATGCGACCATCTCGGTTGGCATCGACCTTGAAGCTGGATTCGTAGCCGACGGCGGCGGCAGAACCCGGGGTGATGGGATCGGTGCCGCCGGAGGCATTGCCGCTGTCGTCGAAGGACCAGGTGGCCAGGTTGCCGCTGCCGTTCTGCTGCCACAGCAGGGAGAGGACGCCATTGGGGCGTGCAGCGGCGATGGGGGTCCAGTCGGAGAGGCGGGGATCCGCCGCGAGGAGAGGTGAAGCCCCCCAGCGGAGGGGGATCGTCAGGTCGTTCGAGCGGATGGCCAGCTGGCGACTGGATCCGTGGCGCAGGAGTGTGGCAGAGGCGTTGGCGGCGATGGTGATGTAAGGGTTGCCGATGCTGCGGTCGCCGTCGAGGTCGAGGGCGAAGCTGGACTCGTAGCCGACGCCAGCGGCAGAACCCGGGCTGACGGGATCGGTGCCGCCGGAGGCATTGCCGCTGCTGTCGAAGGACCAGGTGGCCAGGTTGCCGCTGCCGTTCTGCCGCCAGAGCATGGTGTTGACCCCATTGATCGAGGCGGCGGCAAGGGCCGACCAGCCCGGCAGTCGCTGGTCATCGACCCTCAGGGCTTCACCGCCCCAGCTCAGGGGCAGGGGGTTGCGGCTGCCGATCTTCAGGGCCAGCTGGTTGCCCTCGCTCAGCTGCAGCAGCGACACGTCACCGACCCGGTCGGTGGTCGCTGAGGTTGCCCCCACGGTGCCGTTGCCGTCGAGATCCAGCATGAACTGGCGCTCGTAGCGGCGGGCGTCGGCTGAGGCCGGCGTGACCACAGCGCTGCCCCCGGTGGCTGTCCAGCTGTCATCGAGACTCCAGCTCACCAATCCGCCGCCGCTGCGCTGGCGCCACAGCAGCCGGTTCTCTCCTTCGATCCGCGCAGCGGCCAGGGGCTCCCAGTCGGGCAGCGTGTCTGGTTTCACCACCGCGCCCCCCCAGACGATCGGGGTGGCAAAGCTGTCGCTGCGTGCGGCGGCATAGCCGCCGCGTACCCGTCCGAGGGTGAAGCCGTTGACGCTGGAGGCCTCGGGAAGGAACAGCGCATCGAGGTCAAACTCCCTGTCGCTGAACTGCAGCTGTCGCACTCCGGAGATGGCATCGCGCCCGTCGGTGTTGCTGCTGCCGGCCTGCACCAGCAGCTCGGCTGCAGCGGGGTCGTCGTTCCGCCGCCAACGCAGGCGGTAGCGCCACGATTCCCCGCTGAACACAGCCCGATCCTGGGGTTGTCCACCGCCCACCAGCAGGTCATCGCCGGGCCCGCCGATCAGGGTGTCGTTGCCGTCGCCTCCGAACAGCGAGTCGTTGCCTGCGCCGCCATGGACGATGTCGTTACTGCCACCACCCTCGAGGCGGTCTTCGCCGGTGCCGCCCAGCAGGGCATCCGGGAGCGTGCCGCCCACGAGGCTGTCATTCCCGTCGTACCCCCACAGCTGGTAGCTGTTGGTGGTGGCGGCCGGCACCAGCAGTTGATCGTTGCGGCTGGTGCTGCGGCCCCCCAGCAGGGAGGTGGTGAACAGGCGGGTGCCGGCCACAGGCTGTGCCAGCTCTTCGGCCGCCGCTGCCGCAGCGATGGTCTTGAAGGTGGCGCCCGGAATCACATCCAGCAGCCGGATCTCAAACACCAGCGCCGCGTTGGCGGGAATCTTGCCCACGGCCTGGTTTCCGTAGGCCAGCTCTGGAGGGATGGTGAGCTGACGCTTGCCGCCGGCCTGCATGCCCAGGAGACCGTTGTCCCAACCTGCGATGACCTGCCCCGCCCCGAGGGTCATGGCGAAAGGGGTGACGCGCCCGTAGGATTCGTCAAACACCAGTGTCGGGTCGTCGAGCAGGGTGCCGCGGTAGTCGACCCTGAGAACGTCGCCTGCCTGAGCAGCGGGACCTGTTCCTGTGACCAGGTCCTTGATCTGCAACCCACCAGGGGAGTGGGACATTCTTCTAAGGCTTCACTCAGTTTCAGTCTAACCACCTCCGCACTCTCTTGCCCCTGCACCTTGACCGTTCCTGACCCGGCTGACTGGTTGCCCTTGTTGCGTTCGCCCCAGGGGGCCCTGGTCTTTGTGCCTCTCTACGGGCTCTGGGTGACCCTGCTGCTGCCTGGCGTGTGGGCGTCGATGCTCGCGGGGGTGCTCTATGGGCCCTGGCTTGGCAGTGCCCTGGTGTTCGTGGGGGCCTGCCTCGGGGCGATTGTTGTGTTTGCCCTTGGCCGTACTCGCCTGCGTGAACCTGCGCGGCGCTGGCTGGCCCGTTCGCCTCGCCTGCAGGCGGTGGAGCAGGCGGTGAGTCGCGAAGGGTTGCGGCTGGTGTTGCTCACCCGGCTGTCACCGGCGTTTCCGTTCAGCCTGCTCAACCTTGCCTATGGGTTAAGCGGCGTCAGCATGCGCGATTACGTTCTGGGGCTGATCGGCATTCTCCCCGGCACCGTGTTGTTCTGCTCACTCGGAGCGGTGGCCGGGGATCTGAGCCGTTTCGGTGATGTGCTCGCCGGTAAGGCTGATCCCCTCGCTTGGGCACTGCGGCTGGTGGGGCTGGCCGCTACAGCACTGGTGGTGCTGCTGGTCTCCAGGTCTGTACGGCAGGTCCTGGAAGCTGCCCCTCCGCCAGAGGCCTGAGCCGAGTCCCGTGCCGACCTCACGGAAGTGGGAGATTCCTGTCACGGATGGCCGCAACCAGCACAAACCATCGGAGCCTCAACCAGGCCAACCAGCCCTTGCGTTGGGACAAAGTCAAATACTTCTCCCGACCACATGCGGTACGAATGCAGTCGGGAGCGATTGGCGGCGTCATGATACTGATCCTGGTGGTTCAGTTTGCCATGACATCAGGCAGGGACCGAAGGGCTCGGTCCCTGCGCGTGGACTCAGGACAACCCTGATTCAGGACAACCCTGTGAAGTTGCTCCGCTGGTTCAGCGCTGTGGCGCTGACGTTGCTGATCAGTCCAATCGCGGTGCCTGACAGGCTCAGCTCAGTATCGGCACCTGCCTGGCGGAAGGAGAGGCTGCCAAACGCCGCTCCCCGCAGACCAATCAGGTCTTCGCCGATCTTGAAATCCATCACAACCTGCTTGGCTGCTGGCAGATCGCCGGGCTCAGTGACGAGCCAGAACAGATCGGCTTCGGTGCCACCATTGAGATAGTTGCCACCTGCATTGCCAAGGACGTGGAACACATCCTTGCCAGCACCACCAAGAACGCGATTGCCAGCGCTGCCGATCACGAATTCGTCGTCACCGCCCAGGCCACTCAACCGATTTCCATCGCCTTCGATTGCCCAGAAGTGATCAACACCAGCCCCTCCGGTGACCACATCACGGCTCCCTGCGTAGACGGTGTTATCACCTGAACCCAGGAATAGTCGGTTGTCGAAACCAGAGCTGATGGCCACATCGATTTCGTCATCTCCTGCACCGGTGAAGACGACATCGCCGCGCCCATCAAACTCGTTGGAACTGCCAGCCGACAGCAGACGTGCCTGCAGGAAGTCAACACCAACGGTTCCGCTCACAACATTGGGAGCCAATCCCTGGGCGGCGGAGAGCCCCAGACGAGGATCCAGTCGCAGGGGCTCGTCAAGCTCAAGGATGACCATCTCGTTGTTGTCAATTTCGGGCGGGCGGCCCTTCGAGAAGGGATAGTTGTTGTCATTGGCAACAAGAACGTGGGTTTTGTCAATGACAAGCACGTTTTCGATGGTCACAAAGGGCAATGTGTACACACTGCTCCCGTCCTTGTTTAAGTCATTGGGGTCCGAGATATTCATTAGGTTGGCAATCTCGACCTTGCTGACATAGCCTTGGCTGTCAATCTTGGAGAGATCAACTTTGAACAGTTTCTTGAATCCCTGTGGGTTGCCTTCGCTGCTATCCCGTTCGATGACGATAAATTCGGAATCGTTGATTGCGGTCAGATCACCGATAGCATGAGTGGGTTTGTCCATGGGGTAGTAGCCGACCAGCCCCGTGAACTGCTTGGAGGCGGTGTCAAAGCGGTAGAGCCGCAAGGAGCCTGCGGGATCACCGGTGACCGTTTTTTCAAGCAGTGGATACAACGTTTTGCCATCTGGGCTGGCCGCCATCCCCTCAAAGCCACCAGAACCTCCCAGATTTGCCGGTATCAGATCGCCGTACCATTGCTCGCTGCTGGCAGCACCATTGCCAGCCAGGTAGTCGCTCGCAACCACAGCATTGCCAGTTCCGGGGAAGTCAGTGAAGAACCCATCAACACCCAGATCAATGAAGGCACGGAACTCTGCCGCTGGTTTTCCTTTGTAAGTGCTTGGCAGGAAGAAGGGGTCGTCTCTGAGGGTGTAGAGATGAACAAATAGCCCTGCCTTATGAGCATCGGCCACAAGGGTGGTTGGTGCTCCCACAACGGTATCTGCATCGCTGATGGTTCCATCAGCATTCAGGTCGTCACGAACGCCGTCCTTGTTGGCATCAACAAATGTCATCGGCAGGATTCGGCCCTTGTTGGGACCAATGCCGTCGGCATACCCTTTGATGAAGTCAAGGCCTGCAGGTGATGAGAGATCGGAGTAGGTCCGTTGATCTCCTTTCAGCACAAAATCATAGGGGCTGCCGCTTCCTCCAAACAGTTGAACCAGCGGTACATCAATGCCGGCGGCCGGCATGATGGAGCTGCTGAGCTGTTGTAAGTTGGCAACTTCAAATGACTGAATGATGACCCGAGATGGTTGGGTGAAATTATTTGCTTTGAGCGTGTTGACAAGCAGCTGACTTGTGTTGACGTTGATCGGGGTGACGCCATCGGCGTACTTGCCATCTGTCAGGAAGAAGCTTGGATGCTTGGTCTCGGGATAGATGCCA
>CAMASU010000025.1 GCA_945861105.1 Synechococcus sp. UW140 | reverse complement strand
GGCCAGCCGCAGCTGTTCCTCGAAGCTCTCCAGCCGCGCCTGCTGCAGCCGCGTCCGCCGCGGTTCGGCCTGGTCAGCCCGGCCGACATCGAGGCAGCGGCGGCCGGCGGCCCCGTCCCAGGCCCTGAAGGGTTGCCCAGCGCTCCGGTCGCGGGGCACCCGCCAGAGGCTGGGGCACCAGACGAGCGGGAACTGCAGTCCTTTGCTGGCGTGCAGGGTGCTGACCGTCACCAGGTCACCGCTGGCCACCAGCCGCTGCTGCTGGCCCCCGTCGCTGCCTTCGTCGTCGTCGCCGCGGCGGCCCAGCCGCCGTTGCTCCAGCCAGAGGGCCAACCGCGCCGCCGAGGGCTGGCCCTGGTCCTGCCACGCCTGCTGCAGCAGTTCACCCATCTGGGCGAGGTCACTCAGCCGCTGCTGGCCGCCGGGCAGGGCGCCGGTGCGGCCGAGGGCCCGGCCGTCATCCAGCAGCACCTCGAGGGCCGCGAGGGGACCGAGCCGGGCCCAGCGGTCGCGGGCCCGATCGAGCTGCTCCAGCCACAGGGCCCAGGCCGCGGCGTCCCAGGTGGCCAGTTCGGGGGCGGTGCGGCCCCCCAGTCCCGAGAGGGCCAGGGCCGCCGCCGCCGCCCGCTGGCCCGGCCGTTCGAGGGCCTGGAGGGCAAGGGCCAGGCTGGCGGCTTCGGGGGATCCCCACAGGTCACCGCCGCGGGCGATGCGGGCGGGGATGCCGCGGGCCAGCAATGTGCGCTGCAGGGCGACGGCATCGCTGTTGCGGTTGACGAGCACCGCCAGATCACCGGGGGTGAGGGCCCGCCAGCGATCCCCGTGCCAGCGCTCCAGCTTGGCCGCCAGGGTGGCCTCGATGTCATCCGCCAGGCGCTGGGGCAGGCTCTGCAGCAGCGGCCCCTGGGCGCTCCCCTTGAAGCCTGACTTGGCGGGGGTGCCGTCGGCGATCCAGCGCAGCCGCAGGGGCGGGGCCTCGGTGCCGTCGGCCTGGCGCAGGCGGCTCCCCTGCTGTGACGCTGGGGCCAGCAGGGAGGGGCAGTCGAGGGCGGCGCCGGCGAAGGTGTCCGCGGGGCTGAACAGCCGGTTCAGGCGCTGCAACAGGGCCGGATCGCTGCGGCGGTTGGTGGTGAGGGAGGCCCGCTGGCGGTCGCTGCCGCCGGTGGCCAGCCGGTAGGTGCGGATGTCGCCGCCGCGGAAGCGGTAGATGGCCTGTTTGGGATCGCCGATCAGCACCAGGGGCATGCGGCCGTCGCCGAGGGCCTGGAACAGACGCCACTGGATCGGATCGGTGTCCTGGAACTCATCGATGAGGATGGCGCTGAACCGGCGCTTGGCCCAGTCCCTGAGGGCCTCCAGGGCCGCCGGCGGCAGCTGCTCCGGATCGACCCGCTCGAGCAGATCCCCGAACGACAGCTGCTGCCGCTGGGCCCGTTCGGCGGCCAGACCCCGCCGCAGCCGATGCACCAGATCGGCCAGCAGCGCTTCGACGGGTTCGTGCAGCACCCGGTCCGCGAGGCCGTGCACGCCGCCCACGGGGGCACTGTCGGGGTCTGCCAGCAGCCGTCGCAGTCCGTCGGTGCCGATCACCGTGAGCAGCTCGCGGTAGCGGCGGGCGGTGATCGGCGCCGGTTCAGCGGCGAAGCGCGCGGCGGCCGTCAGCACCCGCCCCGGCAGCTCGGGCAGCTCGCGCTTGCCGCAGACCTTCGGGGTGCCATTGGCGCTGCCGCGCAGCAGCGAGGCCAGGGCCTCGCCCAGGTCGGGCGCTTCTCGCTGGAGACTTGGCAGCAGCCGCTCCTGCAGGCTCTGCCAGTGCTGCCAGGGCAGGGGAGCGTCGGCGGCCACCGGTGGGGGCAGCCGCATGTCGCGGTCATCGTCGACCAGGGCCGCCAGCCGGGAGAGGGGCTCACTGGCCAGGTCGGGATGGCTCTGCAACCAGGCCTGCCAGGCGGCGGGGCTGGGGCCCAGGTGGCCCCGCCGCCAATCGGCCAGCAGCCGGGCCTGCAGTTCACCCCCGAGCTCCTGCAGTTGCAGGCCCGGGTCGAGTCCGAGCACGGCGGCGTTCTCGCGGATCAGGCGCTGCACAAAGCCATGGATGGTGGTGATCGGCGCCAGATCGAGGCGATCGCTGGCCCGCAGCAGCCGCACCAGCGCCACCAGTCCCTGGTCGCTGGAGACCCAGCCGTCGAGCAGGGCGGCGAGGGTGGAGTCGGCTTCTGGGGGGGACTGACCCGCCAGGCGCAGCAGCAGGCCCAGGGTGGCGTCGTCCAGCCGTTGCCGCACCCGCTGGCGGATCTCGGCCGCCGCCGCCCGGGTGAAGGTGACCACCAGCAGCTGGTCCAGGGGCCGGCCGCGTTCGGCCACTTCCCGCAGCAGCCGATGCACGAGGGCATAGGTCTTGCCCGTGCCGGCGCTGGCCTCGAGCACGGCGGTGCCGTCGCCCAGGGGGCCGTTGAGATCAAAGGGAACCGTCATCGCTCCGGGTCCTCCTGCGTTTGCCACGGGTCCTGGCAGGGGGACGGCAGCCGGGCCAGGCCGGCGGCCAGGGCCTCACTCAGGGGCAGCAGCACCCGCAGGGCCAGCCCTGGGGCCCGCGGGTCCAGCAGCAGCGGCTGCCAGTCGGGGGCCTCACCATCCGCCAGCTGCCTGACGGCCGCCGGTGGTGTGGCTTCGGGATCGGGGGCGAACCAGGTCAGTTGTTTTGCCTCGAGGCCAACGGCCGGTTGCTGCTCCTGCAGCAGGGTCCAGGCGGGATCGGGGGCAAAGGGCAGGGGGGCCCGCAATCCCTCCTGGCGGATCGCCTCCAGCTCCTGCAGCCGGGCGGCCGCAGCCTCCGGCTCCAGGGGCAGCAGGGCCAAGGCCCACACCGGGCGCTCCAGGGCCTCCCGGGGGCCGACCCCTTCAGGGGCGGTGCCCAGTAGCAGGGTGGTGCGGCCGGCGTCGACCTGGGCGCCGAGGTGGCCGATCCAGGCCCTCAGCAGGCTGCGGGGTTTCCAGCGTCCCGCCAGGGGGATGGTGATGGCATCGGGCCAGTCGGGCTGAAGCTGGTCGGCCAGATCTCGCAGGGCCAGGCTGCGGCGGCGGGGGCCTACGGCCGCCAGCCCGGCGGCGGCGCCGGCCGGCAGTTCCCCCCGCCGTTGCAGGCTGCGCTTGAGGGCGTCCCACCCCGGATCCTTCAGCTCGTCGGCGGGGCGCTGGCCAAGCCGTTCCTGCAATCGCCAGCGGGCCAGCCCGTCGAGCTGCGGTTCCTCCGGATCCCAGTCCTCCCTCGGGTCGCTGGCGACGGCGATGCCATGGGCCTGGAGCAGGGCCGCTGCCGGGTCGTTGAAAAACCGCTGCAGCACTTCGATCCGCTCGCTGTCGCCGTCCGGCGGCAGGGGCCAGTCCCAGCCGGCGGGCCAGAGGGGGGCGGCGGCGGCGGCCAGCGGCCGGGGCGGCAGGGGCGGGGCCTGGCGTTGCACCAGCGGCAGCACCGGCCCCCCGTCGGCGGCCCGGAAGCCGGTCTCGATCGCCCGCAGCAGGTCGGCGAGGGGGCCGGCCGGTTCCAGTTCGGCGCCGCTGCAGGCGTCGCGACCCGTGTAAGTGGCGATGAAGTGGTCGCGGCAGGCGAGCAGCGCCTCCAGCAGGATTCCCCGGTCCTCCTGCCGGCGGCTGCGGTCCCCCCGCCACGGCTGGAGCGCCATCAGGTCGTAGGCGGCGGCCTCGTCGCGGCGGGGCAGGCGATCGGCGTCGACCCCCAGCAGCACCACCAGCCGATGGGGGATCGATCGCATCGGTTCCAGGGCGCTGAGGGTCAGGGCGCCGCTCACGTGGCCGTAGCGCCCCTGGTCCTGGCCTTCGGCCTCCTCGAGCAGGGTCTGCACCGCCCGCCGCTCCAGCAGCCGCTCGCCCAGCTGGGGATGGCGCAGGGGACTGAGCAGATCGTGGACGGCAGGGGCCTGCCAGCCGTCACCCCCCTCGTCCCCCAGCAGCCGCTGCACGGCGCCGGCGAGGGACCGCTCCCATTGCGCCGCCGGCGCCGGCGCCTCGAGGGGTTCCAGCACCTCGAACAGGGTGCCGCAGGCGTCGAGCAGCCCGTGCACCACCGCGGGATCGGCCCAGGCGGCCGCCGCCAGTCCCTGCCATTCGCCGTCCCCTGGATCGCCCTGGGGGAACGGGTCCTGCAGGTGCAGGCCCAGCAGCAGCCGATCGAGGGCCCAGCGCCAGGTGTGGCTGTCATCGGCGGGATAGCCCCAGCGTTGCCGGTGGGCGCCGTCGAGCCCCCAGCGCAGGCCCGTGGCCTGCAACAGGGAGAGCAGCCGCCGATGGTCGAGCCCGTCCAGGCCGAAACGGGCCGCCAGATCCGGTGCCATCAGCAGATCGACCACCGGCTCCAGTTCGAGGCGGCTGCCGGCCAGGTCGAGCAGCTGGAACACCAGATTCACCTGGCTGTTGCGCTGGCGCAGGGTGCGGTCGGTGACCCGCACCGGCAGATGGTCGGGGTCCGCCGGGCCCCGGGGCCGCTCGAACACGGTGAGCACCAGCGGCGCGAAACGGGGCACATCGGCGGTCATCAGCAGCACATGCCGTGGCTCGAGGCTGGGATCGGCGGCCATCAGGGCGAGCACCGCCGCGCGGGCCTCCTCCACCTGGCGGCGATCGCCGCTGCAGCTGATCACCTGCAGGTTCACCTGGGCCGGCGCCAGGGTCAGGGGCGGCGCCAGGGGGTTGAGGGCCGAGCGGGCGCGGCCGTGCAGCAGATCGTCCCGCAGCAGCGTCAGCAGGTCCGCGGCTTCGCCCGGCGCCGGGGCCGGCAGGGCCCGGTCGTCAACGGCCTCCTGCAGGTCCGTGCGCAGCAGCTCCAGCTGCCAGGCGAAATCCCGCTGGCTACGGCCCAGGTGAATCAGCAGCCGCTGGCCCTGCTGCAGCAGGGTGTCCTCCAGCTGCTGCAGCAGGGCATCGCCGGTGAGGGGATCGTCGCGGTCAGCGGCGGGCAGCGGCAGGGCCGCCCAGGGGTCGAGGCAGGCGCTGAGCACATACAGGTGCACCGGCCGCCGGCCGGCCGTGACCAGCTGCCCCAGCAGCTGCAGGAACGGCGGCGGCAGGCTGGTGAGGCCGAACACATGCAGGGCGGGCAGAGGGCCCTGGGTCGACGGGCGGGGCCGCTGCAGCAACCGCTGGGCGGGATGGTCGAAGCCTGCGGCCGCCGCCTGCTCCTGCAGGCCCCGCAGCAGGGCGGGCTGCCAGCGCTGGTCGTCGGCCAGGGGTTCGCCATCGAAACCGCTGTCGTCGCCCGCCAGCCAGCGGCGCACGGGCCCGGGTCGGTAGAGGCCGTACTGGTCAAGGGTGTCCGCCAGTTCGAGCAGCAGCTGCAGGCGCCGGCCGTCGAGCTGGCCAGCGGGCAGGTCGGGCCGATGCCAGAGCTGTCGCAGGGGCTGCCAGGGGCAGGTGTCGGGCAGGCCATCGAGCATGGCGGCCAGCCGCCAGCGCAGGCTGTCGGGCTCCCAGGGGTCGGGCCCTTCGGGCTGGGCCGCCAGCTCCCGCAGCAGCCGGCGCAGATGACGGCCGCCGAAATCGAAGTCGATGCCGGCGCAGATGCCCAGCCGTTCGCTGATCGCCAGGGCCAGCCAGCGGCCCATGGCATTGGTGCTCACCAGCACCTGCTGGGGCTCGATCGGATCCGCCGGCCGTGAGGCGGCCAGACCGTCGGCCAGGGCCGTGGCCAGGTCCTCGATGCTGGGGCTGCGGATCAGTCGGAGCACGATTCAGAGAGGGGATCTTCAGGTTCTTTCAAGGGCCTGGTGCCCCTCAACACCCCCGGAATGGTCCGGGAACTGACACAATCCTGTGAAAGAAATATCGACCGCCCGTGCCCACCGTCCTGCAATGGATGGAGGACGGAGAGCTGCACCCCGAGGAGCTCATCCGCCTTCAGACCCTCCTGTCTCCCGCAGCGGAGCTCAGGCTGGAATTCAGGGCCCTGGAGGATCTGCTGCCGACCCTTCGGCCAGCGGATCCGGAATGGCGGGCGATGGAGCCTCGAACGATCCACGCTTCACGAATTCAAGCCGCAGCTTCATGAAGTCAATGAAGCTCGCGTCGGTGGAGACCACCGCCGCCGCGGGTCGGGGCACATCCGCCAGCTCGGCCGCCAGCCCGGCGCTGTCGAGGAAGCCGGGACGGCGCAGCAACCAGAAATCAACGGTGCGACCCGTCTCGCCGTAGTGGCGCTGGCGTTCGCGCAGCACTTCCTCGAGCGGTTCCTCCACCGTCAGAAACCGTTCACTGGCCGCGACGAAGTGGTATGTGGTCATCCCTGACTGGTTCCTGGCCGGATTCTGCCGCACGGTCGTGGGGCGGTTCAGCCGCCGAGACCGAAGAGCGGTTCCCGCCGGGGGGAGGTGACGAGGCGCTTCATCTCCCGTACCGCTTCGGTGAGCCCCACCGCCAGGGCCCTGGCGATGATCGTGTGGCCGATGTTGAGCTCTTCGACGCCGGCCATGGCCGCCACCGGCTCCACGTTCTGATAGGTGAGCCCGTGGCCGGCATTGACCCGCAGTCCCCGCTGGCGGGCCAGGTCGCAGGCCTTCTCGAGCCGGGCCAGCTCGGTGGGTTGGTCGGCCCAGGGGGCATCGGCATAGCGGCCGGTGTGGAGTTCGATCCAGCGGCTGCCTGAGGCGGCTGCGGCGTCGATCTGGCGACCGTCGGGGTCGATGAACAGACTCACCGGAATGCCGGCCGACTGCAGGCGCTGCACCCGCCCCTGCAGCACGTTCCCCTGGCCGGCGGCGTCGAGCCCCCCCTCGGTGGTGACCTCCTCCCGCCGTTCCGGCACGAGGGTGACCATGGCCGGCCGCACCCGCAGGGCCACCGCTTCCATGGCGTCGGTGGCGGCCATCTCGAGGTTGAGGCGGCTGCGCACCGTTGCCCGCAGCAGCTCCACGTCACGGTCCTGGATGTGGCGCCGGTCTTCGCGCAGGTGCACCGTGATGCCATCGGCGCCGCCCAGTTCGGCCAGCAGGGCAAGGGTGACCGGGTCGGGTTCGACCGTGCGGCGGGCCTGGCGCACGGTGGCCAGGTGGTCGATGTTGACGCCGAGGCTGGCCATCGTGGCGGCTGTCCAGTGGGCGACTCTAGGCAGCGGCGGTCGTCGATACGGTTGACCCCATGACCGTGTTCCCCCTGGCCGCCATCGCCAGCCAGCCCCCCGCCGCTGCCGTTGCCCCCTGGCTGGCGCCCCTGGCGACGGTGGTGACCGACCACCTGGCGGTGGGGTGTTTCTTCCGCTCCGTGGCCGTCCACGGCCTGGGGCATCTGCCGCGGCGGGGGCCGGTGCTGCTGGCCCCCACCCATCGGGCCCGCTGGGATGCCCTGATCCTTCCCCATGCCGTCGGCCGTCGGGTGACGGGCCGGGACTGCCGCTTCATGGTCACCACCACCGAGATGGCCGGCCTGCAGGGCTGGTTTCTGCAGCGCCTCGGCTGCTTTGCCATCGACCAGAGCAACCCCGGCACCGCCAGCCTGCGGCTGGTGCTGGATCTGCTCGCCGAGGGGCAGCAGGTGGTGGTGTTCCCCGAGGGGCGCATCAACCGCGAGGACGATCCGATCGTGGTGGCCCCCGGGGTGCCGCGACTGGCGACCCTGGCCCGCAGCCGCGGCCTGGCGGTGCCGGTGCTGCCCGTGGGCCTGGCCTACAGCAGCCGCCTCCCGCTGCCCGGTGACCTGGCGGCGGTCGAAATCGGTGCCCCCCTCGAGCTGGAGGGTGGCGGCAAGGCCGCGGCGGCGGATCTGGGTCTGCGCCTGGCGGCGGCCCTGCGGTCGGCGGAGGAAGCGGCCCGGCGCCGGGTGGGTCGACCCCTGGCCGACGCCTAAAGTCACCGCTCCCACTGCATGGCGACGGCATGCGTCGACTTCTGCTGAGCCTTGGTGTGGCTCTGGCCGGCCTGTCCGTCGTCGCGGTGTCAGGACCGGCGCCGGCGCAGACAGGAGCCGGTGAGGTGCAGCGGGTGCTCGCCAGCGGCAGCGAAGGGTTCAACCTCAGCACCGTCGACACCCTGCTGGCCCGCGGTGACCGGGATGCGGCGGCGGGGGCCCTGCCCGAAGCGGTCAAGAGCTACGACAAGGCCCGCAATGCCGCCCGGTCGTTGCTGAGCTTCTACCGCGACCTGGGGGGGGCCTTCCGCGGCCTCGATGCCCGCATCCCCCGCGACATGGACCAGAAGGGCCGTGAGGCCATCGAGAAGCTGTCGCAGGCGAACCTGCGCCTGGCTGCGGTGTATCGGCGGCAGAATCAGGCGGAGGTGGCCGTGCCGCTGCTGGTGGAGGTGGTCAAGCTGATGACGCCCGCCTCGGCCGATGGCCGCAAGGCCTACCAGCAGCTGCTCGAGATCGGCTTCGTCTCCACGCCTTACACCCCCACCGCCGCCAACTGAGGTCGCTTCCGATGGTTCAGCCCGATGCTGTGGTGGCGGCGATCCGCCGCCAGCTGCCCGATGCCGAGGTGACGGTCGAGGACCTCACCGGCGGTGGCGATCATCTGCAGGTGAGCGTGGTGTCGGAAGCCTTCCGGGACCTCAGCCGGGTGCGACAGCACCAGCTGGTCTACGGCGCCCTGCAGGAGGAACTGGCCAGTGAGGCCATCCATGCCCTGGCCCTGCGCACCACCTGCCCGACCTAAGCTCAGGGACCGCCACCGCCGACCACCATGGCCATGGACGCAGAGCTCAAGGCCCGCATCGACGCACTGATCGCCGCCAGCCCGATTCTGGTGTTCATGAAGGGCAACAAGCTGATGCCCCAGTGCGGCTTCTCCAACAACGCGGTGCAGATCTTCAATGCCCTCGGCGTTCCGTTCGAGACCATCGATGTGCTCGCCGATCCGGAGATCCGCCAGGGGATCAAGGAGTACTCCAACTGGCCGACCATTCCTCAGGTGTATCTCAAGGGTGAATTTCTGGGCGGCTCAGACATCCTCATCGAGCTGTACAACTCCGGTGAGCTGCGCGAGAAGGTGACCGTCGCCCTCGCCTCCTAGAACCGTTCGGTCTCGATCAGCCGCCGCGGATCCCCATCGGGGCCGACGAAGCTGGACGGATCGCGGATCCAGCGGTCCACCAGCTCCTCGAACCGGCGCTGGGTGAGGGGATCAAGGCTCTGGTTGCGGCGCAGGGCGTGGAGATACCCGTCGGCGTACAGACGCAGCTCCGAGGGGCCGTGGTGCCGCAGGGAGAGTTCCTGGCAGGCGTCACAGAGTGACTGGAAATGGCGGATGGCGTCCGGGTCCTGCAGCGCGGTCATCGGGGGGACGGCTGGCAAGGCATCGCCTGCTACCAGCACGGGCGTGAAACCCCTTTAGGGTAGGTCGGTCCGCCACCGATGGGTTGGTCGAGGTCACCGAACAGAACCGCGCCCGCATCCTTGTGGTGGAGCCCCACTCCACCCTGCGGCTTGTGCTTGCCCAGCGGCTGCGGCAGGAGGGCCATCTCACGGCGGCCGCCGGCACCGCCCCTGAAGCCCTGGAGCTCTGCCAGGAGCAACAGCCCGATCTGCTCGTGGGGGCTGAACTGCTGGAGGAGACCACGGCCCTGAAGCTGGCGGCCCAGTTGCGCTGCCCGGCCCTGGTGCTCACGGCCCGCACCGGTGCCGAGGCCGTGGTGGCCCTGCTCGACGGTGGCGCCGAGGATGTGCTGCGCAAACCGTTCGGCCTCGAGGAACTGGTGGCCCGCTGCCGCAAGCTGCTCGGCCGCCGCACCGGCCTGCATGAAAAGGTGACCCTGGGTCCACTGGAGGTGCATCTGCTGTTGCGGCAGGTCACCCTGCGCGACCAGCCCGTCGAGCTGAGCCCGAGGGAGTTCGCCCTGCTCTGCGCCCTGTTGATGCCTCCGGGGCATGTGCGCAGCCGCCAGGAGCTGCTGACCATGGCCTGGCCGCCCTTCAGCGGTGGCCCCCGGTCGGTCGACACCCAGGTGCTGACCCTGCGGCGCAAGCTCGAACAGGCCGGCCTCGGGGAAGGCGGCGGCATCGAGACCGTGCGGCAACAGGGTTACCGCTTCAGCCTCGACACCCTGGCCGATAGCGGTTCAGAGGGGGGCAAGGGTTCCGAAAGGGGCAATCTGTCCGGTGGCGATGGCGCCCAGCTCAGCAGCCAGCATCAACCCGCTTAAGGCCATCAGCAACTGATAGGTCCAGGGAGGGGTGAGACGGCCGACACCACTGGTATCGAGACCGGTGCGACGGCTGAATTCGGCCAGGAACGCGTCGAAGCGGGCGATTCGGTGGGGCAACAGCACGGCGCCACCGTCGGGTCCGCGGCGGCGTACGTAAAAGACCTTGCCACCCTGGCTGGTGCCCACCGGCACGAGGGCGTCGATCTGATCCCAGCGCAGGCTCCAGCCCCGGCGCAGCAGCCAGCGGCACCAGGCGGGATGACCCACCTGCAGGCCTTCGTCGCTGAGCCACACCCGTTCGCTGAGCACCATCAGCAGCAGCACCAGGCCGAGGGGCACCAGCAGCAGCAACCAGGGGCGCAGCGCCACGGGGGCAAGCAAGGGCAGGGGCAGCACCAGCGCCAGGTAGAGGAGCACCAGGGTGGAGGCGATCAACCGATCGAGGGGATGAACCGCGGTCATCAGCGGTCCTCGGGACTGCCGGGCAGCGGAGCCAGGATGGTGTCGGGGCGGTAGCGGCCGCCGAACACCTCCTCCTCGCGACCTTCCCAGAAGGCTCCGAGCCGCATCAGGTCGGCGTGGGCCTCCTGCAGCCGCTGGAGGAACTCGTCGGGATCCATGGTCGACTGGCTTTCCCTGAGCTTGGCGATGCGCAGCAGATGCCAGAGCCAGGGGCGGTCGATCTGGCCGCGGGCTTCGATGTACCGGCCCAGTTCCTCGGAGCTGGGCAAGGGGGCTGCGCTCATGGCCGGTGCCGTGGGGTCCAGAGACGTTACAAAGGGCAGCGCTAGGCCGGCAGGGCCCAGGGGTTGAGCCCCAGATCGGCACCGAGGCGATGGGCGCAGGCGAAACCGCTGAAGGCGACAGCATTGAGGCCCTGGCCCGGGAAGCAGGAATCGCCGACGCAGTACAGACCTGGCACGCCCGTGCGGTTGAAGGGCATCGGCAGCAGGCCCGGCAGGCGCAGGGCGGGAATCGGACCGTAGGTGCCGCCCATGCGGCCGAGGAAACGCCGATGACTACGGGGGGTGCCCACCTCCTGATGGCGGAGGGCGCCGGCCAGGCCGGGCAGGATCGCCTCCAGACGACCGATCAGCCGTTCGGCATCGGCCTGCTTCTTCGCCCGGTAGGCCGATGGCGACAGCCCGTTCCAGGCCTCGATCGCCGAGGGGGTGAAGGTGTGCAGGATGTGGTGACCTGGCGGTGCCAGGGAGGGATCAAGCAGGGTGGGCATCGACACGAACACCACCCCCTGCTCGTCCTCCATCGCCGCCCAGTCTTCGAGCAGCAGGTGATGGCAGTGGAAGCCAGCGGGCACCACGGCGGCATCAATGCCCAGGTGCAGCGACAAGAACGACGGTGAGGGCCGGTACCGGCGGCGCCAGCTGGCCTCGGCCCTTGGGGTGTGGTCCTGGGCGACGAGGGGCCGCGCCATGGTGCCCGCCTGCTCCGCAGCGCCGGCGAAGGTGTCCCAGCGGGTGGCATTGCTCACCACCCGTCGCGCCCGGATGGTTTCGCCGCTGGCCAGCTGCACGCCCACCGCCGTGCCGTTCTCGATCAGCACCTCCACCACCCGGGCGCGGTAGCGGATGGTGCCGCCATGGGCCTCAAGGCCGGCCACCAGCTTCTCGGCGATCACACCCACACCGCCGCGGGGGTAGTTGATGCCACCGGCGTGGCGGTCGGAGAACACCATGCCGGCGTTGATCATCGGGGTGCGATCGGCGGGCATCACGCTCCAGCAGAAGCACTCCATGTCGATGAAACGCAGCAGCTCTTCATCGCGGATATGAGCCCGGGCGACGTCACCGGCGTTGAACGGCAGCCAGCGGGCCAGGCCAAGGCAGGCCAGGGGCGCCCGGAAGAACACCTTGGCCAGGTAGGCCGGATCTTCGAGGGACAGCAACGGCATCGCATCCAGGCAGCGGAACACCTGCCAGCAGGTGTCGTAGAAGGCGCGGATGCCCTTCGCCTCATGGGGAAAACGGGCCGTGAGGTCAGCGATGAACTGCTCGTAGTCCCGGTCGACCGCCAGGGTCAGCCCGCCGGGCAGGTGGTATTCGAGCTGTGCCGGATCCGGAATGGTGGCGCAGTGCTGCCCCACATCGGCCAGGGCACGGGT
>CAMASU010000024.1 GCA_945861105.1 Synechococcus sp. UW140 | reverse complement strand
GGCATCGTCGTCGACGACGCGATCGTCGTTAGTGAGGACATCGGCCGACGCATCGGCCTCGGGGAGGCGCCCCTGCGGGCCGCCCGCGATGCCATGGAAGAGATCAGCGGAGCGGTGATCGCCACCTCTCTGGTGCTGGTGGTGGTGTTCCTGCCGGTGCTGATCATTCCGGGATCCGTCGGGCGGCTCTACCAGCCGATCGCCGTGGTGATCGGCTGCTCGATCCTCTTGTCGATGGTGAACGCCCTCAGCTTCACCCCCGTCAGTGCAGCCCTGCTGCTGGCCCGCCAGCAGGACCACGGGGATCCCGCCTGGTTGGCGAGGCTCCAACGGTTCTGTACCCGCACGGCCCGGGTGCTCGACGACCTGCAGAAGCCCTATCTGAACACTCTGGATCGGGTGCTGGCACGCCCCCGACTGATGCTGGTCGCCCTGCTGCTGGGCCTGGTGCTCACCGGACTGGGACTGCAGCGCCTGCCCACCGCCTTCATTCCCCAGGAAGACGATGGACAGATCCGTGGGGTGCTCGTGCTGCCGGAGGGAGCATCCCTGGCCCGCACCCAGGCCGCCATGGAACGCCTGCGGGCGGTCGTGGCCGCTGAGCCCCTGATCAGGACCGGCAATTTCTATGCCGGACGGTCGTTTGGGGACAGTGCGCCGAACAAGGGGGTGTTCTTCCTGCGACTGGTGGCCCTCAGGGACCGTCAGAACGGCGCCGGCGGGAGCAGCACCGCCGCCCTGCTCGAGTCCCTCACGCCGAAACTCACCAAAGCCCTGCGGGGGGCCGGTCGGGTGACCCTGACCCAACCACCCCCGGTGCGGGGCTTCGGCTCCGAAGGGGGCCTCGAAGTGGAACTGCTGGATGTCAGTGGAGGCCAGCTGAGCCTGGGGGCATTTGCTGAAGAGGCCAACCGCTTTGCCCGCGAGGCGGAAGCGACGGGCCGCTTTCAGCGGGTCGGCACCCGCTTCAATGCCGACGCCCCCTCCCTGCTGGTGATTCCAGACCGGGATCGGCTGGCGGCCCTGGAGGTGAGCCTTCAGGATCTGGTGAGCGTGGTGGGTGACAGCTTCGGCGGCAGCTACGTGAACGACACCTTTGCCGAAGACCGGGTGCGCCGGGTCCAGATTCAACTGGACGCCCAGGAACGCAGCCGACCGGAGGATCTGCTGACCCTCAATGTTCGCAACCGGCGGGGGGATCTCATCTCCCTGGCGAATCTGGTGCGGCTCGAACCCTCCACGGCCCCCACCTCGATTCAGCACAGTGGGCTGCACCGATCGATCACCCTG
This sequence comes from Synechococcus sp. UW140, assembly GCA_945861105.1. Lineage (GTDB taxonomy): Bacteria > Cyanobacteriota > Cyanobacteriia > PCC-6307 > Cyanobiaceae > CAIQIA01. Next base: position 11,134 of record CAMASU010000024.1, on the reverse strand, counting down.
CAGGCCCTGCCGGCGCCAGGGGTCAGCAGCGGCGAAGCGATTGCAACCCTCGAGCGGCTGCAGGCTGAGCGGAACGTCCCGGTGACGGCGCTGAACTTTGCTGGACTGGCGAAGGAAGAACGCCAGGCCAGCGGGCGCACCTGGGCCCTGTTCGGCATGGGCCTGCTGGTGGTGTACCTGCTGCTGGCGGCCCTTTACGAAAGCGTGCTGGATCCGCTCGTCATCCTGATCACCGTGCCCCTGGGGCTGCTGGGGGTGGTGCTCACCCTTGGGGCCCGGGGACTGTTCCTCGATGTCTACGGCCAGGTGGGCATCCTTGTGCTGATCAGCCTGACCGCCAAGAACGGGATCCTGATCGTTGAATTCGCCAACCAGCGCGTCCGCGAGGGCATGGCCGTGGCAGCGGCGATCCGGGAAGCGGCCAGGCTGAGGCTGCGACCGATCCTGCTGACCGCCGTGGCCTCTCTGACGGGCTTTCTACCCCTGGTGCTGGCTCGGGGCGCAGGGGCGGCCAGCCGCATCAGCATTGGCAGTGTGGTGTTCGGTGGCCTTCTGGTCTCGACCCTGCTCAGCCTGTTCGTGGTGCCGGCGATCTATGAACTGGTCAAGGTCTGGGAGACCGGCGACAGGCGAAGAGTTGGTTAAGGCGCCTTCAACAGGGCCAAAGCCTCAGCAGCATTCAGACAGCACTTCTGCTTCAACGTGCGCAGCCGCACCTCCGACTCCAGCACCACCGTGAAATCGCGCCCCTCCAAGAGGGCCGCCGACTTCCCAAGCGATCTGCACTTTGAAGACAGCACCCTGCGGGCAGCCGCCTTCGTGCTCTTCCGTCGGCTCATCGGCAGTGGTCTGTCCCCAGAAGCCGCGGCCACCCTGCTGACAGAACGACTTCATGGGCAGCTGCTCCTGGAATTGAAGACAGATCTCGAATGCCTCCGCGAGGCTGATCCTCATCGCTGAAGCCAATGAAAAAGCCCCCGCTGGTGCGGGGGCTTAGCAGAGTCCCTCCATCGCTGGAGGGACAAGCAATGAACTGAATCAGGCAGTGGCCTGAATCAACCGAACTTACCGGCGGTGGAGGCGATCAGGAAGGCCGCGTAGGTGATGAAGTAGCCCACCGTGAAGTGAGCGAGACCAACCACACGAGCCTGAACGATCGAGAGGGCCACCGGCTTGTCACGCCAGCCAACCAGGTTGGCCAGAGGGGTGCGCTGATGCGCCCAGACGATGGTCTCAATGAGCTCCTGCCAGTAGCCCCTCCAGGAAATCAGGAACATGAAGCCGGTCGCCCAGATCAGGTGCCCGAAGAGGAACATCCAGGCCCAGACAGCCAGGTTGTTCGTACCGAAGGGGTTGTAGCCGTTGATCAGCTGGGAGCTGTTCAGCCACAGGTAATCACGGAACCAGCCCATCAGATAGGTGCTGGATTCGTTGAACTGGGCCACGTTGCCCTGCCAGATGGCCAGGTGCTTCCAGTGCCAGTAGAAGGTGACCCAACCCACGGTGTTGAGGGCCCAGAAGACAGCCAGGTAGAAGGCGTCCCAGGCGGAGATGTCGCAGGTGCCGCCACGGCCGGGGCCGTCGCAGGGGAAGGAGTAGCCGAAGTCCTTTTTGTCCGGCATCAGCTTTGAACCGCGGGCATCCAGAGCACCCTTCACAAGGATCAGGGTGGTGGTGTGCAGGCCCAGGGCGATGGCGTGGTGAACCAGGAAATCGCCAGGCCCGATCGGCAGGAAGAGGTCTGAGCTGCCGTTGATGGCGTTGAGCCAGCCCGGGAGGTACACAGCGTTCGCATGGCTGGCGACGCTGTTGGAGTTGGCCAGCAGCACGTCAAAGCCATAGAGGGCCTTGCCGCTGGCGGCCTGAACGAACTGGGCGAAGACGGGCTCCACCAGGATCTGCTTCTCGGGGGTGCCGAAGGCCACCACGACGTCGTTGTGGACGTAGAGACCGAGGGTGTGGAATCCGAGGAAGAGGGAAACCCAGCTCAGGTGGCTGATGATCGCTTCTTTGTGCTCGAGCATCCGAGCAAGAACATTGTTCTTGTTGGCCTCGGGGTCGTAGTCACGGATGAAGAATATCGCACCGTGGGCGAAGGCACCGCACATCAGGAAGATGGCGATGTACTGGTGGTGGGTGTACAGCGCAGCCTGGGTCGTGTAGTCCTTCGCGATGAAGGCGTACGACGGCATGGCATACATGTGCTGAGCCACCAGGCTGGTCACGACACCAAGGCTCGCCAGGGCAAGTCCGAGCTGGAAGTGCAGGGAGTTGTTGATGGTGTCGTAAAGGCCCTTGTGGCCAGCGCCAAGATCACCCGGGGTTCCCTTGGGGGGATTGTGGGCATCAAGGATTTCGCGGATCGAGTGACCGATCCCGAAATTGGTGCGGTACATGTGACCGGCGATCACAAAGATGCAACCGATGGCCAGGTGGTGGTGGGCAATGTCCGTGAGCCAGAGAGCTTCAGTCTGGGGATGGAAACCCCCGAGGAAGGTGAGGATCGCGGTTCCCGATCCTTCAGCGGTTCCAAACACCTGGTTGAGGGTGTCAGGGTTCTGGGCGTAGACCCCCCAGTTACCGGTGAAGAAGGGCATCAGACCTGCCGGGTGGGGCATGGTGCTGAGGAAGTTGTCCCAGCCCACGTGCTGACCCCTGGACTCGGGGATGGCGACGTGGACCAGATGGCCGGCCCAGGCAATGGAGCTGAATCCAAAAAGAACGGCGAGGTGGTGGTTGAGCCGTGACTCGGCGTTCTTGAACCAGGCCAGGCTGGGGCGGAACTTGGGCTGAAGGTGCAGCCAGCCGGCGAAGAGAGCCCAGGCCGACAGGATCATCATGAAGATGGAACCCTGATACAGCTCGGCGTTGGTCTTCATCCCGATGGTGTACCACCAGTGATAGAGGCCTGAGTAGGCCACGTTCACCGGAGAGGAGGCACCCGCCTGGGTGAAGGCTGCAATGGCCCCCTGCCCGAAGTGGGGATCCCAGATTGCGTGAGCGATCGGGCGGACGTGCAGAGGGTCAGCAACCCACTGCTCAAAGTTGCCCTGCCAGGCGATATGGAACAGGTTTCCCGAAACCCACAGGCCAATGATGGCCAAGTGTCCGAAATGGGTGGAGAACAGCTTTTGGTAAAGCTTCTCCTCGGTCATCCCATCGTGGCTCTCGAAGTCGTGAGCCGTGGCGATGCCGTACCAGATGCGGCGGGTCGTCGGGTCCTGGGCCAGACCCTGGCTGAACGAAGGAAATTTCGTTGCCATTGGAGAGGTCAGAGGGGTGATCAGCCCACCGCGATGATGCGGGCCAGGAAGAAGGACCAGGTTGTGGCGATGCCACCCAACAAGTAGTGGGCAACACCGACAGCCCGTCCTTGAAGGATACTCAGGGCGCGCGGCTGAATAGCCGGAGCGACCTTGAGCTTGTTGTGAGCCCAGACAATGGACTCAATCAGTTCTTGCCAGTAGCCGCGGCCGCTGAACAGGAACATGAGACTGAAGGCCCAGATGAAATGGGCACCCAGGAACAGCAGGCCATAGGCACTGGTGGCCGAGCCATAGCTGTTGATGACCTGCGAAGCCTGAGCCCACAGGAAGTCACGCAGCCAACCATTGATGGTGATGGCGCTCTGGGCAAAGTTCCCGTTGGTGATGTGCTGGACGGTACCGTCGGCATTGACGGTTCCCCACACGTCGCTCTGCATCTTCCAGCTGAAGTGGAAGATGACGATCGACAGGGAGTTGTACATCCAGAACAGCCCCAGGAAGACGTGGTCCCAACCCGACACCTGGCAGGTGCCGCCACGGCCGGGGCCGTCGCAGGGGAAAGCGAAACCGAGGTTTGCCTTGTCGGGAATGAGCCTTGAGCTGCGGCTGTAAAGCACACCCTTGAGCAGGATCAACACCGTCACGTGAATAGTGAAGGCGTGAATGTGGTGAACCATGAAGTCTGCGGTGCCCAGGGCAATGGGAGCCGCAGCCACCTTTCCGCCAACGGCGACCACGGTGCCGTTGAACACTTCGCTCACCCCTGCCAGGGCATTGGGAGCGGTGGAACCCGCAGCAGCGGCGTGAAGGCCCTGAACCCACTGGGCGAAGACCGGACGCAGCTGGATGGCGGAGTCGCTGAACATGTCCTGGGGTCGGCCCAGGGCACGCATGGTGTCGTTGTGGATATACAGGCCGAAGCTGTGGAAGCCCAACCAGATGCACACCCAATTGAGGTGGCTGATCAGGGCATCACGAGCCTTGAGAACCCGATCCAGCACGTTGTCCACATGCAGGGCGGGGTCGTAGTCGCGAACCATGGCAATGGCGCCATGGGCCCCGGCACCCACGATCAGGAAGCCACCGATCCACATGTGGTGGGTGAAGATCGAGAGCTGCGTCGGGTAGTCGATGCCGATGTAGGCATAAGGAGGCATCGCATACATGTGGTGAGCAACGATGATGCTCACTGAACCGGCGATCGCGAGGTTGATCGAGAGCTGAGCGTGCCAGGACGTGGTCAGAAACTCGAACAGGCCGTCGTGGCCGCGGGAGGCAGGGAACAGAAGGGGGTCACCTTTCTGCCCTTCGAGGATCTCCTTGATGCTGTGGCCGATGCCCCAGTTGGTCCGGTACATATGACCGGCAACGATGAACATGACCGCAATCGCCACATGGTGATGGGCGATGTCAGTCATCCAGAGGCTACCGGTCACAGGATTGAGCCCACCCTTGAAGGTGAGGAAATCGCTGTAGGCCGCCCAGTTCCCAGTGAAAAAGGCCGAGATGCCTTCCTTGAAGCCAGGGAACAGCTGAGCGATCAGGTCCTGGTTGAGGAATGCATGAGGGAGCGGGATGTCGGCCACCGAGGCAATGGTCCGCCCGTCAAGGGTCAGAGGCTTGCCGGCATCGATGGCATCGAGCAGCTGGGTGGTGGGCAGGGACACGTGAATCAGGTGTCCGGCCCATGACAGGGAGCCAAGGCCCAACAGACCAGCCAGGTGGTGGTTGAGCATCGATTCCACGTTCTGGAACCACTCGAGCTTGGGGGCAGCCTTGTGGTAGTGGAAGACCCCGGCGTTGAGCATCAGGCCGGCTGCAACGAGAGCACCGATGGCCGTGGCCAGCAGCTGGGTCTCGTTGGTGAAACCGGCAGCCCGCCAGACGTGGAACAGGCCTGAGGTGATCTGAATGCCGTGGAAGCCAGCACCCACGTCAGCATTCAGGATCTCCTGACCGAACACAGGCCAGACCACCTGGGCACTGGGCTTGACGTGCAGGGGGTCGGCCAGCCAGCCGGAGTAATTGGAGAAACGGGCCCCGTGGTAGAAGGCGCCGCTCAACCAGATGAAGATCACGGCCAGGTGGCCGAAGTGCGCGCTGAAGATCTTGCGCGAGACCTCTTCGAGATCACTGGTGTGACTGTCGAAGTCGTGAGCGCGGGAGTGGAGGTTCCAGATCCAGGTGGTGGTCTTGGGACCCTTCGCCAGGCTGCGGTCGAAGTGACCGGGCTTGCCTAGCACGTCGAAATCGACGGGCACGGGATTCCGGTCGACCACGACCTTCACTGGCGCCTTGCTCCCACGTTCTGGTGGGCTGATGGTCATCGAGACGTTCCTCGAGGGTTTGGGTCGGAGGCGTCGACGCCCGCCGGAGGGCGGGCGACAGTGCCGCTGGGGCGCTGAGACCCGGTGCCGAGGGGGCTGAAAGCCCTTGCAGGCACTGGGCCACGGACCCCAGCCTGGGGGACCGCTGGTCGGAGTATAGGGTTGGCCAACGGACCTCCAGCCAGTCAGTTACAAAGGTTCAATCCCAGTCCCAGACTGGGGTCTCCAGGGGCCGTGGTAACAACCAGTGCGCTTCATTCACGGGCTGTTGATGTCACTCAGAGCCCAGAAGATTTCCAATCGGGTGGTTGTGGTGCGCTTCACTGGACCATGCCCCACCTGCCTGCCTTGGCTGCCCCTGCCCCCCGGTTCGGGCGGATCGTCCGCCTGCTCTCGTTACTGCTGCTGAGCATCCTGCTGCTCGTGCCGGCAGGCTCGGCCCAGGCCCTGCGGACGCCCCAGCCCACCCCCCTCCAGGAGGTGGCTCCTCCCGCCGGTGCCCTGGCGGTTCGCGCGGCCCTGGCCGATCGCCTGCCACGGATCAGCATCGTTGCCCCTGCGGACGACTCCCTGCTGACCGGTGAGGACTGGACACTCACCCTGCGGCTGCAGGACTGGCCCGTGCATGAGCCCACCGATCTGGGCCCCGGCCCCCACCTGGTGGTGCAGCTGGACGGGGAACCAGCCCGGAGACTCTTCACGCCTCCCGCCGACGGCGAGCTCTGGACGATCGCCATGCCGGCCCTCAGCCCCGGCAGCCATCGCCTGACGGCCTACGCCGCCTGGCCCTGGGGGGAGCCGGTGGTGGCCCCAGGCGCCCTTGACCAGCACCGGTTGCATCGCACGGCCCGGTCGCCCCAGGGTCTGCCGTCACCGCAGGGGGTGCAGCTGCTGCCCGCCGGACCTGCGACGCTGGCCGCCGGGGCCCCTGTGCCCATCAGCTGGCTGCTCCTGGACGCCCCCCTGCAGAACCTGAGGCCAGACGATGCCCGCTGGCGCCTGCAGATCGGAGTCGATGGCACCACACTCCTGCTGGACCGCGACGAACCATTCTGGCTGGCCCCGCTGGCGCCGGGCCTCCACGGCCTGACCCTGGACCTGCTGGATGCCCAGGGCGCACCGCTTGGGGCTCCGTTCACCAGTCATGTGCTGGAGCTGACCGTGCCCCCTCGGGGAAAAGGAATCCCAGCGGTCCTGCGGCCACAGCTGAGCCCCGAGGAACTCGACCGCCTCCTGGCCGGGACCCCGCCCCAGGAGACAGTCACCGCCGAGGAGGCCCCGACCGAACCCGAAACCGCCCCTGGGGGCGACAAAGCACTGCCGGAAGCCCCCCAGGAACCAGGAACGGGGCCAGGGAAGCGCCTGGATGGGGGAGATGGAGAAGACGGGGAAGGATCTGAAGACGTCAACCAAGCAGAAGCACAGGACAACGACGCAGCGCCTCAGGAGGCAGCTGATGGGCCAGGGACTGGGACTGGGGGTCCCAACCCAGAACTGGAGGTCAGCTGATGCGGCTCGGGATCTGCCTCTCCTCCGGGGGGCTGCGCCAGCTCGAACCCCTCCTGGCGGTGCAGGCCCTCGACGCGGTAGTCGTGCCACCCCACCTCGCCGCCGCTGGCCACCCCGAACGGCTCAGCCATCCCGATGGCCCCGGCCCCTTGCTGAAACAGCACTGGCCATCGCTGCAGCTGCTCGTCGGGGCGCTGGCCAGCGGGGCCCTCATCCGCATGGTGGCCCCGTTGCTGCAGGACAAGCGCCACGATCCCGCCGTCGTGCTGCTGAGCGCCGATGGACGGCAGCTGCTGCCCCTGCTGGGCAGCCACCTGGGCGGAGCAGAGGACGAGGCGCGCCGCTGCGCGGCCCTGCTGGGGCTTGAGGTGGTGAGCAGTGGCGACTGCGCCCGGCGAGGGGCGCCGGCCCTCGACAGTTTCGGTGGCAGCTGGGGCTGGCGGCGGGGCGACGGCGACTGGAACCGGCTGATGCAGGCGGCGGCCCGTGGTGAGCCGGTGGCGCTGGGGGGCGAGGCCGGCCAGGAGGAGGCCCAGCAGCTGCTGAGGGCAGCCGGCCTGGAGGGCCAGGATGGCAGCCCCGCGTCCGTGGGCCTGCACATCAGCGTCCAGCGCGGTGAAAGCTGCCGCTGGCATCCGCCCCAGCTATGGATCGGCATCGGCTGCGAGCGCAACACCGCCCTGGCCCTGCTGGACGAGTCCCTGGCGGCGGCGCTTGCCGAGACGGGACTGGCGGCGGAGGCCGTGGCCGGCCTCGCCAGCCTTGATCTCAAGGGCGACGAACCCGCCCTGCTGGAACTGAGTCGGAACAGGGACTGGCCCCTGCGACTGTTTCCGGCCGATCGGCTGGCGGCCGTGGTGGTTCCCAATCCCTCCGATCGGGTGCGCCAGGAGGTGGGCACCGCCAGCGTCGCTGAGGCCGCGGCCCTGGCGGCGGCCGGAGACCAGGCCGAACTGCTGTTACAGAAGCGGATTCTGCGCGGCCCCCAGGGAAGCGGCGCGGCGACGATCGCCATCGCCCGGGCCAGCCGCCCCTGGGCACCCCAGCGGGGACACCTGGCCCTGGTGGGGGCCGGTCCAGGGTGCCTCACACAACTCACGGGAGCCGCCCGCAGCGCCCTGGCCCAGGCGGCACTCTGGTGCGGCTACGGCCCGTATCTCGACCTGCTGGAACCCCTGCGACGCAGCGATCAGGCCCGCCTCGACGGGCGGCTGACCGAAGAGCGACTGCGGTGCCGCCTGGCCCTGGCCCGGGCCTGTGAGGGGGTGCGGGTGGCCCTTGTGTCCAGCGGCGAGAGCGGCCTCTACGGCATGGCCGGCCTGGCCCTCGAGGAATGGCTGCGGTTGCCCAGGGACGGGCGGCCCGGCTTTGAGGTGCATCCAGGCATCTCGGCCCTGCAGATGGCGGCGGCGAGGGTCGGTGCCCCGCTGATGCACGACGTCTGCACCATCAGCCTCAGCGACCGGCTCACCCCCTGGCCCGTGATCGAGCGACGGCTGCAGGCGGCGGCGCTGGGTGATTTTGTGGTGGCGCTCTACAACCCGCGCTCCCGGGATCGCCACTGGCAACTGGGGCGGGCCATCGCCCTGCTGCTGGAGGGGCGGCCGGGCAGCACCCCCGTGGCCCTCTGCCGCCAGCTCGGCCGCGCGGAGGAGCGAGTGATCCTCACCCGACTGGAGGCCGTGGACGTGGACCAGGTGGACATGCTCACCCTGGTGCTTGTCGGCAACAGCACCACCCGGGTGATTGACGGACGCATGGTGACGCCCCGGGGGTATCCGGGTGCAGACCTGGAGGGGGAGGAAGATCTGGGACTGGGAACAGGGCACGAAGCCCCGGGGGTCAAGTCGGGATGACAGGATTCGAACCTGCGGCCCCTTCGTCCCGAACGAAGTGCGCTACCAAGCTGCGCTACATCCCGATCCGTTCATCCTAGAAGACCGCCGTGGCGAAACCCGACTGGCTGCGTGTCAAGGCTCCCCAGAAGGAGCGCATCGGGGCGGTCGCCGATCTGCTCCTGGACCTGCAGCTCAATACCGTCTGCCAGGAAGCCAGCTGTCCGAACATCGGCGAATGCTTCGCCGGCGGGACCGCCACGTTCTTGATCATGGGACCGGGCTGCACCCGGGCCTGTCCTTACTGCGACATTGATTTCGACCGCAGCGTCCGTCCCCTGGACCCGTCGGAACCGGAACGGCTCGGCGCCGCCGTGGCACGACTCGGGCTCCGCCATGTGGTGATCACCTCCGTGAACCGCGACGACCTGCCGGACGGGGGCGCCGGCCAGTTCGTGCTCAGCATCGAAGCCGTGCGCCGCATGGCGGCGCAGACCACGATCGAGCTGCTGATCCCCGATTTCTGCGGCGACGCCGCGGCCCTTGCCTCGGTCATGGCCGCGGCGCCGGAAGTGCTGAATCACAACATCGAGACCGTCCCGAGCCTGTATCGCAAGGTGCGTCCTCAGGGGGACTACGTCCGATCGCTGGAACTGCTGCAGCAGGTGCGGCAGCAATGGCCGCGCACCTACACCAAGTCAGGCCTGATGGTCGGGCTGGGGGAGGAGGACCGGGAGGTGGTGGCCGTGATGGAGGACCTGCGCCGTCATGGCGTCGACATCCTCACCATCGGTCAGTACCTCTCCCCGGGGCCGAAGCATCTGCCGGTGCAGCGCTTCGTCACCCCTGAGCAGTTCGACCACTGGCGCCGCCTTGGTGAAGGGGAGATGGGATTTCTGCAGGTCGTGAGCTCACCACTCACCCGCAGCAGCTACCACGCCGGCGAGGTGCAGCGCCTGATGGCCAGCCACCCCCGCTAACCCACAGCCTGCGGGACATCGGCCAGACCCACGGCGGCCTTCTCACTGGCGGGCACCAGCACCTGGAAGCGCGCCTTCGAGCCGGCCCAGTCGGCCAGGATGGCCGCTGCTCGCTCAGAACCGGTGCTGGCCGCATGGACCTCGAGCAGGGGCCGCAGCAGGGCCTCCTGTTCCGGGGTGCTGAGGGGGTGCAACGCGACGGTTTCGGCGTTGATCCTCTCGCTGAGCCTGCCGTCGTCGTCCAGCAGAAAGGCCACGCCACCGGTCATGCCCGCGGCGACGTTGCGGCCGGTGGAGCCAAGCACCACCACCACCCCGCCGGTCATGTATTCGCAGCAGTGGTCACCGGTCCCCTCCACGACCGTGCGGGCACCGCTGTTGCGCACCGCGAACCGTTCCCCGGCCCGGCCGAGGGCAAACAACTCGCCACCGGTGGCGCCGTAGAGACACGTGTTTCCGAGGATCACCTGGTCGCCCGGTGCCTGCGCCCCCAGCGGTGGCACCACCGTGAGTCGACCACCGTTGAGCCCCTTGCCGACGTAATCGTTGGCCTCTCCCACCAGCCGCACCTGCAGACCCTGAAGCAGAAACGCGCCGAAGCTCTGGCCGGCCGCACCCTCAAAGGTGAGGTCGAGGCACCCCCGGAAGCCGGTGTTGCCATGGCGGGCGGCGATCTCCCCGGCCAGGCGGGCACAGACGCTGCGGTCGGTGTTGACGATCGGCAGGGTGCGGGCCAGCACACCATGACCCTCGATGGCCGCCACCACGTCGGGATCAGCGAGCAGACGGTCCTCCAGCACCGGGCCGTTGCCATGGGCCTCGGCCCCATGCCGCAGCCAGCGACGGTCGGCGGCGGCCGGAATGGGATCGAGCAGGCAGGAAAGATCGACGGCGCGGGTCTTGGTCAGTTCCACCGCCCGCGGCCGAAGGAGGTCAGACCGGCCGATCAGGTCGTCCATGCGGGCGACGCCGAGGACGCTCATCAGCTGACGGACTTCCTCGGCGACGAACAGGAAGAAGTTGACCACATGGTCGGGCAGCCCTGTGAATCGCTGCCGCAGGGCTTCCTTCTGGGTCGCCACCCCCACCGGGCAGTTGTTGGTGTGGCAGACGCGGGCCATGATGCAGCCCTCGGCGATCATCGCAATCGAGCCGAAGCCGAATTCCTCGGCTCCGAGCAGCGCTGCCACGACCACATCCCAGCCGGTCTTGAGGCC
>CAMASU010000023.1 GCA_945861105.1 Synechococcus sp. UW140 | reverse complement strand
CCCCCCCCCCCCCCGCTGACAACCCAGGCAAACCAATGACAGCCGCGGGTGGTTCAGCCCAGAATGGCTGATCAACGGTGCTGAACCATGGCCCCAATGGATCCAGGCACCAGTGGTGGGGACAGGAACCCCAGTACCCTTGTGCTGATCATCACTTCAGCCCGCAGCTCCGACCCCCTGCACCTGCTTGTATCCCGACTGACTCCGGGCCACGCCACCGCCTACCTCGTGGTGCGCCATGCCAGCGAGGACACGCCAGACGAAGATCTGCTGAACTCCCTGGCCGCCTTCAGCCTTCTGCCCGTGAGCACCCTGAAGGAGGGGGAACCGCCGGCGGCGAACTGGCTGCAGCTGTTGCCCGTGGGAATGGAGCTGCAGGCGGACGGGTTGGCCATCTGGTCCAGGGAGCCAGGGGATCGGCTCGGGGCGGGCCTCAATTTGGATACAACCCTAGAGACCCTGGCGGCAGTGTGGGGTCCTCGGCTCATCGTCATTGTGCTGTCGGGGCTGGGAGCGGATGGAGTGCTGGGCCTCTGGCGGGTGCTGGATACCGGCGGCCAGGTGGCCGCCCTGAACCCGCGGAGTGCCCTGTTCAGCGGCATGCCCTCGGCGGACATTCAGCTCGGTGGTCTCACCGCAGTGCTGGATCCGGCCGGAATCAGCGACTGGCTGCACCAGCAGCTCAGCAACCTGGAAAGCCAGAAGATCGAAAGCAGCCTGACACTGTCAGCAGAACTGCTGCAACACATTCTGATGGTGCTGCATGAGCGCACGGGAGTTGATTTCAGTCGCTACAAGACATCCACCGTCTGCCGGCAGCTGCAACGACGACTGGCACTGCTCAAGCTCGACAATTTCAATGATTACCTTCGAATGCTTCAAGCCGATGACCTGGAACCTGAACAGCTCAAAGCACATCTGCTGGTGGGTGTGACCCGCTTCTTCCGCGAGGGATCGCCCTTTGCTGCTCTGCGAACCGAGCTGGAGTCGCTGATGGCCAACCGCATCGCCCTGCAGCCTCTGCGGGTGTGGGTTCCAGGCTGTTCCAGCGGTGAGGAGGCCTACTCGATCGCCATGCTGGTCAGCGCCCTACTGGACCATCCAGCTGATCTGAGCGACCGGCTCAAGATCTTCGCCACCGACCTCAACGACAATGCCCTGGCGGTGGCCCGCCGGGGCCAATACCCCAGCGCATGCGCCGACGCCGTGCCGATTGACCTGCGCCAGCGCTACATCAGCCTCCGCGACGACCAGATCGAGATCAGCCGCGAGCTGCGGCGCTGCATTGTATTCAGCCGCCACAACCTGGGCAGCGATCCGCCCTTCCCACGGCTGGATCTGATCTCATGCCGTAACACCCTCATCTACTTCAACAGCTCGCTCCAGGAGCAGGCCCTGCGCAGCTTCCGTTTCGCGCTGGTGCCCGGCGGTCTACTGCTGCTGGGGCAATCCGAGAGCCTGCCGCCGGGCAACCGAGGCTTCGCCACTGTCAACGCGCCGCAACGTCTTTACCGCCTCACAAGCCATCTGCAGCGGGACGACCTGGTCGCCCTGAACACCCAACCATTCGGCAGTGGTGCCGTGGGCCTGCGCCGCCAGACCCCGCATCGTCGCGATCATCCCGCCAGCCAGCACGTGGAGCTGCTCGAGGCGCTGGTGCAGCAGCGGCAGCCGCCCACCTTGATCCTGGATGAGAACCTCGACCTCATTGCGGTCCTTGGTGATGTCACTCCGTTCTGCGGACTTCCCCAGGGGCCGCTCATCACCTCGGTCACGGGATTTCTACGGGAGGAACTGCGAGCGGAGGCCACGGCCCTGCTGCTGCTCAGCCGAAATGACGGAGCCGTGAGGCAGAGCCGCGCCCTGCGGCTGGGGGATGACCAGGAACCGGTGATGCTGGAGGTCGCATCGTTGCAGGTCGAGGACCGTTCGCTGCGCTGCCTGAGCTTCCATCGTCTGCCGGCGTCGGATCCGACCGTTGCACCGCCGTTGTCGCTCGAACTCAACCAGGAAATGGCACGGCTCGAAAGCGAGCTGCTGAGGAGCCAGAACAGCCTGCGGGAGTCGATGGCGGAGCTTGAACAGGCCAACGAAGAACTGGAGGCCTCCGCCGAGGAACTGCAGGCCTCATCAGAAGAGCTGCAGGCATCGAATGAAGAGCTGGAGTCTTCCATCGAAGAGTTGCAGGCCACGAATGCCGAACTGGTGGCGCTCAACCAGGAGCTGCAGCGACGAGGAGAGGAGCTGGAACAGGTCAACCTGGATCTGCAGAACATCCAGTGCTCCCTCAGCCAGGGCATGGTGATCGTGGATCAACAGTTGGGCGTCCTGCGCTTCTCGCCCCTGGCGGTGCGGGTGTTCGGCCTTCTCGAGAGCGATCGGGGACTGCCCCTGCTGGATGTGCCCACCACGCTGCCGCTCCAGGGCCTGGCTGATGCTCTGCGAGCCGTGGTCAATGGCGCTCCGCAGCAGCAGCTCGAGGCGAACAGCGAGGAAGTGTCGTATCTCCTCAGGGTTCTGCCCTATCTGGGGCCCTGCCGGCAGCTGATGGGGGCGATCATCACCCTGACGGACGTCTCGGAACTGGTGGCCCTGCGGCGGGTCGCCGAAGCCTCCCTGGCCGGGTTCATCTCCCTCACCGATGCCCTCGACGAGGTGGTCTGGAAGCGGGATCCGCAGCTGGAGCAGCTGCTCTACGTCAGCCGCCAGGCCGGGCCGATCCTGGGCCGCCCGGCGGCGGAGCTGCTGGCCGATCCCGGCTGGCTTGACCGACAGATCACCGCGGAGGATCGGCAGGTGGTGCTCGCGGCACGGCAGCGGCCGGGTCCCGGCTGGAGCGTGCAGTACCGCTGGCGCCACCCGGAGGGCCGGGTGCTGCAGCTGCTGGAGACGGCCCTGCGGCTCGATGGCGACCTCGAGGCCAGCGTGGTGGGAACCCTGCGGGTGGTGGAAGCACAGCCAGCAGCAGATCGCTGAGTTTTCGTTGACAGGGCCAAAAGTTTTCATAGAGTACTCAGGCTCTTTCAAGCCACCCCAGCTGGGCCTCGACCACGACACTCAGCGGATACTCAGGCTTGGCTGTATTAGGCTCCATCTCAACACTTAATCAATGCCCAAGATTGCAGGAACCGCCGGTGCCGACATCCTCATCGGCACCGTCACCAACGATTCGTACACCATCAACAACGGCGGCGACACGATCAGTGCCGATCCCGGAGGACTTGACACCGTTCTCTCCTTCCTGAGTTTCACCCTCAGCAGTGGGCTTGAAAATCTTGTGTTGCTTGGCACCGGCAACATCAATGCCAACGGCAACAACCTCGGCAATGCCCTGCAGGGCAATAGCGGCAACAACATCCTCTCCGGAGGCCGCGGCAACGATGTGCTTCTGGGCGGCGCAGGGGCCGACACATTCCGTTTCAACGAACTCGGCTGGATGCACGCCGATCAGATCCTCGATTTCAACGCCCTCGAGGGAGACCGGATCGTGCTCACCTCGGCCATCACCGGCCTGGCCGCCGGCACCCCCCTCGCCTATTCCGTGAACAGCGCAGGCAAGGACCGCACCCCCGGCATCGTGCGCCAGCCCGGGGGTACCGGCCTGGCCTTCGACCCCGATGGGAACGGCCCCGCCAAGGCCATTCTCTTCGCCACCGTCAGTCCCTTCGCGGTGCTGGATGCCCGCAGTTTCGCCATCGTCTGATTGATGGCTGCCCTGCTGCGGCGCTGGGGATTCACCGCGGGGGGGCTCGTCAGCAACCGCCACGGGGAATGGTGGCTGCTGGCACAGCTGCTGCTCATTGCCGCCATGGCCGTCCCCCCCAGCGCCATCGCCCGCCTGCAGCCGTGGCCCTGGCCACTGCGCCTGCTGGGGGCCATCACCCTGGTGGTCGGCGGGCTGCTGGCATTCCAATCCTTCCGAGATCTCGGCGCCAGCCTCACCCCCCTGCCCGACCCGATGCCCGGCGCCCCCCTCGTGACCGGGGGGGCCTACTGCCGCTGCCGCCATCCCCTCTACCAAGCCCTGCTGCTCGCCGGCCTGGGCTTGATGCTGCTGCTGGGCAGCCTGCAGCATCTGCTGCTGCTGGGCCTCCTGGCCGTCGTGCTGGCCGGCAAGGCCCACCGAGAAGAGCGGCAGCTGCTCCAGCAGCATCCTGCCTACTCTGACCTCATGGCTTCCACGGCGGCCATCATTCCCGGTGTGCCGGGTCTCGACTGGCGGCTCCCTGGCCCCCCATGAACTCCACCATCCTTCCCGGCGCCCTGCACCACCGCGCGGCAGACGACAGGTTCCACAGCCGCCTTGACTGGCTCGACAGTCGCCACAGCTTCAGTTTCGCCGGCCACGACGATCCGGCCTGGCGGGGCTTCGGCCTCCATCCCCACCGCGACATGGAGATCGTCACGGTCATGGTCGCCGGGCAGCTGGAGCATCGCGACTCCATGGGCCACGGAGCCGTCCTCCACAGCGATGAGGTGCAGCGCATGAGCGCCGGCACCGGCCTGATGCACAGCGAACACAACCCCGGACCTGACCCCTGCCGTCTGTTGCAGATCTGGATCGAACCCCTGCAGCAGGGCCTCAGCCCCAGCTACGAGCAGACGCGTCTGCCCTGTGGGACCGGCGGCGGCTGGACCCGGCTAATCGATCCCCAGCGCCGGGAGGGGTCCATGGCGATCGCCCGCGGGGTGCAGATCTGGCGCGCCCGGCCCGCCGCCGGCCATGGCCTCGACCTGCCCCAGGCCAGGCCTGGCCTGGCCTGGCTGCAGGTCATCGATGGCCGCTTCGAGCTGACCCTCTCTCCCCTCCCGGGGGGGGATAGAGCCCCGCTGACCGTGGCCCTGGGCCCCGGCGACGGCCTCGGCTTCACCGCCTCCCCTGGCCGGCTGCAGGCCACCAGCGACGACGTCGACCTGCTGCTCTTCGACCTGGGCTGAGGCACGGGCTGAGGCACGACCCGCACCCGCTGGCCGTTCAGAAAATCGCCGCCTGGGGCGGCCCATCGGCCCGCTGCCAGGCCCGGTAGAGGCTGGGCGAGTTGTGGCAGAGCACCAGCTCGCCGGCGGGGGTGACGGCGATCAGCCCTCCCTCGCCCCCCAGGGCCGGCAGTTCGTCGAGGACCACGGTCTCCACCGCCGCCTTCAACGACTGGCCCCCATACCGCAGGCGGGCGGCGATGTCGTGGGCCACCACCTGCCGCAGAAACACCTCACCGATGCCGGTGCACGACACCGCACAGCTGTCATCACAGGCATAGGTGCCGGCACCGATCACCGGTGAATCGCCGATGCGGCCGGGGATCTTGTTGGTGAGCCCGCCGGTGGAGGTGGCGGCGGCCAGCCGACCCTGGCCATCGCAGGCCACCGCCCCGACCGTGCCGAAGCGCTCGGCCGTGTCGAGGGACACCGTGCCCGTCTTCCGGGCCTGGGCCAGTTCCTGCTGCCGCTGGGCTGTGACGAAGTAGCTCTCCTCCACCGCCTCAAAACCCTCCCGGCGGGCGTACGCCTCGGCACCGGCACCGGCCAGGAACACCAGCCCGGGTTCCTCCAGCAGCCGGCGGGCCAGGTGGACAGGCTGGCGCACGCTGCGGATGCCAGCCACCGCACCACAGCGGCCATCCCCCGCCATGACCGCCGCATCACACTCCACGCGGCCGTCGGCATTGAGCACGGCCCCGTGGCCGGCGTTGAACCAGGGGATGTTCTCGAGGGCGGCGACACAGGCACAGACAGCCTCAACGGCCGGTCCACCGGCGTGCAGCACAGCCCAGCCCTCGGCGAGACAGCGGAGCAGCTCTGCCTGCAGGGAGTCGGCGAGGTCGGAGGGGAAGCGCTCCTGGGGCAGCACGCCGGCCCCCCCATGGAGTGCCAGGGCAGGTCGATGGCCCATGGAAGGAAAGATCATTCATCGCAACCTATGAGACAGCCGAGATCCGTTCAGCAACGCTGATGGGACCAGGCCGGGGGCTGTCGCATCCCGGCAACCCTTGGTCCTGGATCTGCGCCCGTCGCACAGCCGCTGCCGCCAGGGCCGCCGCCGCCGGCCATCGCCGCCCCAGTGGCTGCATAACCTCGCGGGCGTCCTCCGGAACGTGCCGATGTCGGCCACGCTGTCCACCCTGGCGCTTGCCCAGCGGAACCCACGACGCCTCTCGATCACCGTGCCCTTCCATGTGTTCGCCTCCCTGGAGGAACGGGCCACGGCAGAAGGGCGATCCCTGTCCAACCTCTGTGCCTATCTGATCGAAGCGCATCTGCACCAGCCGACTGCGGCCACGGCCCGTCGACGGGGCCCGCTCCAGCCGCTCTCGCCACACTGGTGACGACGCTGCCTGCGGCCCTGTGAACAGCTTCTCCACGCCACCGATCGCCCACGCCTTCGCGGCCCTGCATCACCTCGAAGCCCTCGAGGATTGGCACAGCCGCCAGCCGGATGACGAGGGGGCTGATCTGCCCAGCCTCGACATCGCCATCACCCTGGTGCGCCGATATGTGGAGGAGCATCAGGCGCTGGAACAGCGGCAGTGCAACCAATGGCACTACCGCTGACGCCCCCGTCGACCCTTGAGCTGCTGCAGGGCTGGTGTGGCGAAAGACGGGCGGCAGGCCAGCGGCTGCTGGGGCTGAGCGCGCCGCCCGGCAGCGGCAAAACCTGGCTGGCCCGCCAGTTGCCCGGCGTGGCCGCCCTCTCCCTGGACGACCTCTACTGGCCCCAGCCCCGGCTGGGACGCGGCCGCCGCGGGCTGCCCGGCAGCCACGACCTGCCCCGGCTGATGGCGGTGCTCGATGGTTTCCGCCGCGAGGGCCGCGTGCTGGCCCCGCGGTTCGACAAGGCCCTGGCCGATGGCGCCGGGGACCGGGCCGGGGAGCAGTGGCTGCAGGGCGACCAGCTGCTGCTGGAGGGCTGGTGCCTCGGGGCCGAGGGCAGCGACGCCCTCGCGGCCTACGGGCCGGTCTGGGACCGCCTCGATGCCGTGCTGGTGCTGCTCGCCCCCTCACCCGGTCGGGTGCTGCGCTGGCGTCTGCAGGCCGAGGCCCGCCAGCGTCGCCGCGGCGGGGCGGTGCTGGCGGCCAGGGAGGTGACGGCCATGATGCAGGCCTTTGCGGCCGCCGTTCCACCGGCAGCGACCCTGGCCCGGCTGCAACGCACCCCCCGGCGTCCCACCTGGATGATGCCCCTGGATGGTCGGCGCCGGCCGGCCGGCCCGCTGATCTGTGTACGGTCTTGACGCCATGGCGCCATTCCCCTGTGGACCTGCTTGACCCCGCCCAGCTCTCGGAGCTGCTCGTGCGCTGGGGCTATCCGCTGATCGTGCTGGCCATGCTGCTCGAGAACATGGGGGTGCCGGTTCCCGGCGAAACGGTCACGCTCATCGGTGGCTATGCCGCCGGCAACGGGCAGCTCAACGGGGTGCTGGTGATGGCCGCCGCCGCCGGTGGAGCGATCGTCGGCGACAACATCGGGTACTGGATCGGCCGGCGGGCCGGCTGGCCCCTGGTGCTGCGCATCGGCGGGCTGTTGAGGCTGAGCCCCGAACGCCTCGAGCCCCTGCGGCAATCGTTCGCCGCCAGGGCGGGCCGGGCGGTGCTGCTCGGTCGCTTCGTCGCCGTGCTGCGGGTGCTGGCCGGGCCGCTGGCCGGAGCGGTGGGCATGCCATGGCCCCGTTTTCTGCTCTGCAACACGCTTGGCGCCGTGCTCTGGGCGGCCACGATGGTGAGCCTTGCCTGGCTGGGGGGCCGCTGGCTGCCGATGGAACGGCTGCTGCAGAGCGTCGTGCAACTGGGGATCGGCGCCCTCGCGCTGGTGCTGGTCACGCTGGTGCTGCCCAGGCTGCTGGAGCAGCGCTTCGAGCGTCAGGTCCAGTTGTCGCCGAAGTCTTCGTCGAAACCTTCGTAAGGCTGAAATTCGTTCCAGCCGGGACTGGCTTCGTCGGTCAGACCGAAGCGGGCATCCACGTCAGCGTCGAGGGTGCCCCCCGTCGGACGGGTGTCGCAGGTGATCGAGCCGTCGGCCCCGGTGCTGCAGTCGTCGAAACGCACACCGGCATGGCCGGCGGCCGTGAGGGCCAGCAGCAACGCCAGAATGGCCGGGCCGTTCGTGTTTCCCATCAACCCATGTACACCGACTGGACCGCTGTGGTGCTGCTGCTGCTTTCGGCTGTGCCCCTGGCCGTGGTGGTGGCCGTCGCTGGCTTCTTCATCTGGCAGCAGAAGCGGAAGTCGGTGGGGTGAAGCGAAGGCTGTCTGCCTGGGAGGGTTCCACCCCTCGCCCCAGGCAGTCCAGGCAGGTGCTGTAGAGATCGCTGCCCTGCCGCAGAATGCCGCGGCCGCCGCAGGTGGCACAGACGGGACTGGCGTGGCGGCTGGATTCGCGGCTGGAGCTCTGGGCCATGGCGGGCAATTCTTGTCTGTCCAGTGTGCAGAGGGAATCCCCCTCTGATCCCGAAGCCTTTCTTAAGAACCGCTGACCAGGGATGACAGGGTCTTACTGGCTGTCATCAGCCCCCGCTGGCGCAGATGCTGGAGCAGTTCCACGGCGCTGAGTGCCTCGGCCCGGTCGAGCCAGCCCAGCTGCCAGCCCCAGTGGCCGATGAGCTGCTCGGGTCGCCGACCCTGGTCGCACCAGCCCTGCAGACCCGCATCGCCGCTGCGCTTGGCCAGGCGCCGGCCGCCGTCGTCCAGCACCAGCGGGACATGGCGGTAGCGGGGGGGCTGCTGTCCCAACAGGGCCATCACGGCCACCTGGGGCCCCGTGGAGCGATGGAGGTCGTCCCCCCGCACGATCCGATCGATGCCAAGCCAGAGTTCATCCACCGCGGTGGCCAGGTGGTAGGCAATCTGGCCATCGGCTCGCCGCAGCACCACATCACCGACCTCAGTCCCGCCATCCAGTCGCCCGGGCCGGGGGCCATCCTCGGGCCACCCCAGCGGCTGGGGCCCCAGGCGCAGCCGCCAGCTCGGCAGGCGGGGCGGGGCTCCGGCGGCCCCCCAGCCGCTGGCGGGGCCTGGGCCCTGGGGGCGACAGGTGCCCGGATACAGGGGCCAGCTCCCGTGGGGTGCCGCCGCCACCGCGAGCAGACGGCGGCTGCAGCGGCAGGGGTAGAGAGCGCCGCTGCGGCGCAGGGCCTGCAGCACCGAGGCGTAAAGGCCCCGGCGATCGCTCTGGCGGACCACCGGTCCGTCCCAGTCCAGACCGAGGGCCCTCAGGTCGTGGAAGATCGCGTCGCTGGCCCCCGGCTTCACGCGCGGTGCATCGAGGTCATCGATCCTCAGCAGCCATTCGGCCCCGGCGAGGCGGGCATCCAGCCACGACCAGAGGGCCGTGCGCAGGTTGCCCAGATGCAGGGGGCCACTGGGGGTCGGTGCGAAACGGCCGCGGGACTGCAACCCGCGGCCGGCGATGGCCTCGCACAGGGCCTGGCGCAGGTGGCGGGGCAGAGCCTCCAGCGCCGGCGCCGGCCCCTGGGTGGGATCAGGGGTGATCAGCCCTGGACCCGGTCCTTGAAGAGCTTGCCGGCGGTGAAGGCAGGCACCTTCTTGGCGGGGATCTTGATCTTTTCCCCGGTCTTGGGGTTCAGACCCTGACGGGCTGAACGCTCACGGGATTCGAAGGAACCGAAGCCAAGGATCGACACCTTCTTGCCCTCGACCACCGAATCGATGATGGTTTCGATGGCGGCATCCACCACCAGCGACACGTCGGTCTTGGTGAGCTCGGTGCGGGCAGCCACCAGATTGACGAGATCAGCTTTGTTCATGGCGTTAGGGGATCGCGGAGGCGGAACGGACGGGTGTTTCGGGCCAATGGTATGGACCGGCCATGGGGAGCGCAACCACAACAACCCAGCAGCGGCAATGCCTTTCAGCCATCGGCTGCGACAGACCCTGGTGGGGCCGTGGCCAGCGCCGCCTCCAGCGCCCCGCGCCCCGACGGCACCAGGGGCACGGCATCGAGGGCGCCAAGCCCTGCGCCGCAGGCGATCTCGGCGGGAGACCCCGGCGGCAGCCAGGCCAGCAGCCGGCCAAGGCTGCGGCGCTGTCGCGGCCAGTGGAACGTGCCCGGCCCCGGGCGGGCCCGCACCTCCCCAGGTCCGGCGGGCAGCAGCAGGCGGCCGCAGAACAGCACGTCATGGGGCCCCTGGTGCCAGTGCAGCACGCATGACCCCGGGGTGGGCCCCGGCGTCCAGAGCAGCCGCAGGCCCGGTTCCAGCTCGAGCTCAGCGGCAAAGCTCTGCCGCGGTTCGACCTGGGGCAACAGGTAGGCCTCCTGCTCCTGCACCACCACCGGCCAGCCCAGCAGCCGCTGCAGCTCGCGGCAGCCCCCGTGGTTGCGGCGATGGGTCAGCACCACCACCCCCCGCGGTTCCGCCCGCAGACGCTCCAGGTGGGGGGGGGTGAGCTCGGGCACATCGACCAGCACCGCCAGGCCGGTGGCGCTGCGCAGCAGCCAGGCGCTGCCGCCGTCTGCCGGGCGGTTGGGAGGAAAGACCTCAAGGTCTGGATGGACGCAGCGGCTGGTCATCAGAGCATTTCAGCCCATCCCCTGGTTACGGTCGGAGAAGCGAGGCGACCGGCCGCCATGGTTCTGGGCATCGGCAGACCGTGGCCGCTCGGCAGCAGTCGCACTGGCACAGGGGTCAACTTCTCGGTGGCGGCGCCCCAGGCGACGGCCCTCGAACTGCTGATCTTTGCCGACGGGGACGCCCGCGAACCCAGCCGTGTGCTGCGGCTCGATCCCCACCTGCACCGCAGCGGCGACTACTGGCATGCCGAAGTGGAGGGCCTCGAGCTGGGCTGCTGCTACGGCTACCGCGTCTTCGGCCCACTGGCCCCGGGGGGCCATGGCTTCCAGCCCGCCAAGGTGCTGCTCGACCCCTGCGCCCGCGCCATCAGCGGCTGGGGGGTCTACGACCGGCTGGGGGGCCTGGGGGACCAGCCCAACACCCACTGCTGTCTCAAGGGGGTGGTCACCGAACGGGAGCCGTTCGATCTCGTTCGGCACCCCCGCCCCCGGCACCCCTGGTCCCAGACGGTCATCTACGAGCTGCACCCGGGGGGCTTCAGCCGTGGGGCCGCCAGTCCGGTGGCACCGGAGCTGCAGGGCAGTTTCCTGGGGCTGATCCCGCTGCTGCCCTACCTGCGGCAGCTGGGCATCACCACCGTCGAGCTGCTGCCCTCGATGGCCTTCGATCCCCACGACGCCCCGGCCGGCCGCAGCAACTACTGGGGTTACAGCCCCCTCAGCTGGTTCGCCCCCCACAGCGGCTATGCCGCCGACGCCGATCCGCTGGCCCTGCGCCATGAACTGAGAACCTTCGTGGCCGCCTGCCACGACGCCGACCTTGAGGTGCTGGTGGACGTGGTCTACAACCACACCACCGAAGGCAGCCCCCAGGGGCCCACCCTCAGCTGGCGCGGCTTCGCCGACCAGGCCTATTACCTGCAGGATGCCCGCGGGAACTATCTGGATGTGTCGGGCTGCGGCAACACCATCGCCGCCAACACCCCCCTCAGCCGACGGCTCATCCTCGAATCGATGCGCTGCTGGGCGCTCGAACTCGGTGTCGACGGCTTCCGTTTTGACCTGGGGGTGGCGCTCACCCGCGGCGAGGGCCTGCAACCCCTCGACCACCCCCCCCTGTTCGAAGCCCTCGAGGCCGACCCAGCCCTGGCCGATCTGAAGATCGTCAGCGAACCGTGGGACTGCGGCGGCCTCTATCGCCTCGGGGATTTTCCGGCCCGGCGCGTGGGCACCTGGAACGGCCGCTTCCGCGACGATCTGCGCCGCTTCTGGAAAGGGGATGACGACCTGGCCTGGTCCCTGGCCAACCGCTTCAGCGGCAGCCCCGATCTCTTCGGCGGCCGGCCGGCCGCCAGTGGCCGCAGCATCACCTTCGTGACCGCCCACGACGGCTTCAGCCTGCACGACCTGGTCAGCTACAACGACAAGCACAACCTGGCCAACGGCGAAAACAACCGCGACGGCGATTCGCACAACAACAGCTGGAACCACGGGGTGGAAGGTCCCACCACCGACCGGGCCGTGCTGCAGCTGCGGGAACGGCAGATGCGCAACCTGCTGGCCACCCTGCTGCTGGCCCCCGGGGTGCCGATGCTGCTGATGGGTGACGAAGTGCGCCGCAGCCAGGGGGGCAACAACAACACCTGGTGCCAGGACAACGCCCTGGGCTGGATGCACTGGGACCACGACGATGGTGACCGCCAGCTGCAGCGGTTCGTGGCCCGGCTGCTGCGTCTGCGCTCCCAGCTGAGCCCGCTGATCCAGCCCGACCGGCCACTGCCCGAAGGACCCGGCAAGGGGGTCCCGTGGCGGGCCTGGCACGGGGTCGAGCTGGGCAAACCCGACTGGGCCAGCTGGTCCCACTGCCTGGCCTGCAGCATCCACGGCAGCGAAGACAGGCCCCTGGTGTGGCTGGGGCTGAACGCCTACTTCAAGGCCCTGCACTTCGACATTCCCGCCTCCCCCACCGGCTGGCGGCGGGTGATCGACACCGGC
>CAMASU010000022.1 GCA_945861105.1 Synechococcus sp. UW140 | reverse complement strand
GGAACCGCCGGCAGGGGCAGCGGTGCAGGGATAATCGCGGCAGATCCGGCCCTGCTCCATGGTCTTCCAGAAGCTCTTCGGCGGCGAGCGCAAGCCCTTCCTGGAACTGTCGGAGGTGGACGGTGACCAACCCACAACCACCGTGGCTCCGGCGGCTCCCGCGTCGAAACCCGTCGCCACAGCACCGGCACCGGCTGGCCCCCAGGCGGTGACCCTGCAGGTGCCCGTGGCCGAGGGCGCGGCGACCGCCAACGCCAACGCCACCACCGCCGCCACCGCCACCGCCACCATCTCGGAACCGACGACAGCCCCGGTGGCGACGTCGACCGGTGCCCCCTCGCTCACCACGGCTGAGGCCCTGGCCGCAGAACGGGCCGCGGCCCAGAAGGCCGAGGCTCCCCGGGAATTGACCACCTTCGCCGCTGAACTGCTCAACCCCGCCCAGGCGCTCCCCCGCGGCCGCCGCCGTCCCGGGGCCAACCTGGCCGCGTTCAAGGATCTGGCCGTTTCGCTGCGGGGCGGCCGCTGACGCGGAACTGGCTGAGCAGTGTCAGCGCCGCCACGGCTGCGGTCGACGATCGCAGGATCGTGGGGCCGAGGCTCACCGGTTGCCAGCCTGCAGCCAGCGCCAGCGCTTCCTCCTGGGGCGTCCAGCCTCCCTCGGGGCCGCAGGCGACCCACCAGCCCGCATCGGCGAGGGGATCCGCCAGCAGCAGCTGATCCAGCAGCGAAGGGATCCCGGCATTGCGGCTGAGACAGAGCCAGCGACGCTCGTTCGCGCCGGTCGACGCGGTGAACGCCGAGCGGGCCGGCATCACCTCCCCCAGCTGCGGCAGCCACAGCCGTTCACACTGCTCGGAAGCCTCCCGCAGCAGGCTCTCCCAGCGGGATCCACGGCCCGAGGCCGCAGCAGGGGGACTGCGGTCAGCCTGCAGGGGCAGCAGCTGGTCGACGCCAAGTTCGGTGGCCATGCGCAGCAGCACGTCAAAATCGCGCCGCACCAACGCAGCCAGCACACCGAGCTGCGGCCTGGGCCTGGCGGCCGGCGGCAGCGGCGGCCCCAGGTCAGCGCGGCCTGACGTCTGCAGCCAGGCTGAACGCAGACCACCGACGCCATCGACAACGGTGAAGCCATCCCCGGGCCGCAGGCGCAGCACCCTCTCTAGGTAGTGGCGCTCAGCCTCCGTCAGGAGCAACGCCGCATCATGGGCCGGCAGGCGATCCGGTGGGATCAGCAGACGCCGCTGTTCCGCCATGGCGACGGCCTCAGTCGGCGAAGAAGCGTTCATCGCCGGCATCCGCCGGCCAGTCCTCGTTCATGCCGCCGATCTTCAGTTCCTCGATCGGCACCAGATCCCGATCGAGGCCGTGGAGGGCATTGATCAGCAGGTCGAGGGCCACCCCGTCGCTGGTGCCCAGGTCAGCCCAGATGCGGGCCCACTCGCCGCGGTACTCCATCGTGCCCAGGTTGTGCATCAGCGCCTGCAGCCCCCCCTCGGCGGCCTCGTTGTCGTAGGCCATCCAGCTGATGTCGGCCCCCTGCTCGTGCACCTGCAGGTTCTCGGCATTGCAGGCCCCCAGGCGGCCGAGAAAATACCAGCTGTTGAAGACCTCCTCGAGGTACTGGCGCTCGCCCGCGCCGGGACTGTGGGGAAACCGCAGCCAGAACCAGCAGTCGAAGGGATCGAACTCGCGGACGTGAACCTGCATGGGGTCAAGCTAAGGGGCGGTGGCAGGGGCACGGGGGCATGCTGGAGCTGAGGGGAATCGGCTACCACCCGGCGACGGCCGGGGTGCCGGTGCTGCAGGACGTGAGCCTGCGGCTTGAGCGGGGAGCGCCGGGCCTGGTGGCCGGCCGCAGTGGATCCGGGAAGAGCACCCTCCTCGACATCATCGCCGGTCTGGCCCGCCAGGACCGCGGAGAGATCCTCTGGCAGGGACAGGCCACGACACCACGGGAACGCCGCTGGCTGTGCGGACTGGTGTTTCAGTTCCCCGAACGACACTTTCTCGGTCTCAGCGTCGGCCAGGAACTGCGGCTGGGCCATCGCCGCCTGCCGACGGAGCAGCTGCAGGGAGCCCTGGATCGCGTGGGGCTGGGCGGGCTGCCCCTGCAGCAGCCGCCCGAACAGCTGAGCGGCGGTCAGCAGCGGCGGCTGGCCCTGGCGGTGCAGTTGCTCAGGGATCCCCCTGTGCTGCTGCTCGACGAACCCACCGCCGGTCTCGACTGGTCGGTGCGACGGGAACTGATCGAGCTGCTGAAGACCCTGGCCCAGGACCGGTTGCTGTTGCTGGTGACCCACGAACCGGACTGCTTCGACGCCATGGTCAGCCAACGCTGGCGACTGCAGGGGGGGCGCTGCGTACGATTCGACGAGCCCCTCCCCGACCATGCCTGACCAGTTGGTCCGTGCCACCGCCGTCGGTGGCGGCATCCGGCTGGTGGCCGTGACCACCACGGTGACAACCCGCTATGCCCGCCGGCGCCATGGGCTCTCGTACCTGACCAGCGCCCTGCTGGGGCGGGCGATGACCGCCGGACTGCTGCTGGCGAGCTCGATGAAGGTGGCCCACGGTCGCGTCAATCTGCGCATCCAGGCCGACGGCCCGCTGCAGGGCCTCACCGTCGATGCCGGCAGGGATGGCACCGTGCGGGGCCGGGTCGGCCGCCCTGACCTCGAGCTCGCCCCCATCGGCACCATTCCCCGGTTTGACTTCACCGGCGCCGTTGGCCAGGGGTACCTGCATGTGGTGCGGGATGAGGGCATCGGTCCCCCCTACAGCAGCACCGTCGAACTGGTGAGTGGTTGCATCGGCGAAGACGTGGCGTCGTACCTGCTCCATTCCGAACAGACCCCCTCTGCCCTGTTCGTGGGCGAGACGATCGACAGCAGCGGCATTCGCAGCTGCGGCGGACTGCTCGTGCAGGTGCTGCCAAAGGCGGCCCGGGAACCGGCCCTGGTGGCCCTGCTCGAGGAACGCTGCAGCGAGATCAGGGACTTCAGCCAGCGCCTGCAGCGGTGCGGCGAGGACCTCAGGGAGCTGCTCGAAGCCGTCTTTCCCGACCTGGATCCCGTCATTGATGCGGATCAGGCGTGCCAGTCCGTCACCTTCCACTGTCCCTGCACCCGCCGCCGCAGCGTCGCAGCCCTGAAGCTGCTGGGCCAGGAGCAGTTGATCGAGATGGTGGAGAACGATGGCGGCGCCGAACTCACCTGCCACTTCTGCAATGAGACCTACCAGGTGGGTGCAGCCGAACTGGAGGAACTGATCGCCGAGCTTCAGGTGGCCTGACGCCGGCGTCAGGCCAGCAGGACACTCCCGAGCAGCAGCAGCACCAGGGCCGGCAGTCCCTGCCACTGGACCGCCGCCAGGGGGAGTGGCAGGCCACTGAGGGGCAGGGCCAGCAGTCCCCCCAGCACCAGGCCGAGGGTGAGCAGGCCGAAGGACCAGCCGATGGACAGGAAGAACCGACCGCTGCGACGGTTGAGGGCGAGGGAACAGCCCAGGGTGGCCAGCGCCAGCAGCAGTTCGGCAGCCCCGGCAGCACCCCCCAGGAGCAGGTGAAGCAGCAGCAGGCCCCCCAGACCGGCCACGGGTTGCCACAGTTGCGGCCCGGAGGCGAGGGCCAGGGTCGGCCAGCTCAGGCGCAGGCCGGGCCGCGGCAGGTTGGGCAGGGAAGGCAACACCGGCAGGCTCGGGCCTGTCCCACCGCCCGTGGTCGGCACCGCCTCCCGCTTTGAGGCCGTGGCGGCAGCGCCGGTGAGCTGTCCGAGCTGGCGTTCGCGGAGGCGCAGCATCAACACTGCATCGTAGGCGGCCTCGATGCGTGCACGGCCGAGGGAATCCTCGGGTGGAATGGCGCCGAGGCGGGCATCGCGGGCCTGCTGCACCAGTTCAAACCCGGCCTCGTGGTCGATGCCGAGAAGGGCGAAGGGATCGCTGCCGTCCGCGGGGGATGGCAGCTCTGGCGGTACGGTGCCCTGGGCCATGGGATGGGCCGGAATGTTGTCAGCGTATCGGCTGCGGCGTCTCACCGGGAGTGGCCGCCCATCTGGCGCACACGCTTCTGAACAGTGGCGACGCGCAGGGAGCGCGATTCAGAAGAGGGGCGCCCCGGGTCGGAAGCCTCCGGCCTGCAGCTGCATCCCGCGGCCGCTGACCGCTTCGGCGCTGATCCACTGACGTCGCTTGAGCAACGGCAGCTGGGGAGGCAGGTGCGACCCCTCGATCACCTCGACGCTGCCGTCGGCAGGGGAGCTGCACAGCCTCACGTAATCGCACCCTCCGTCAGGTCGCGGCCTGACCCACCACTGCGTGGCCATGGTTGAAGGACCGGAACAGTTCCATCCTGGCGAGGGGAGACGGTCGCTGTGGCTGTCAGAGGGCGATCGGTTCCCGTCCGCTCACCACCGGCGCCACCGCCGCCAGGCCCAGGTCGGGGTGGTCCTCCTGCAGCTGCTGCAGGTTCCAGTCGTTGCGGAACAACAGCACCGGTCGGTCCCAGGCATCGCGCATGGCCTTGCAGTTGAAGACCCGACCGATGCGCTCCAGGGCCGGCCAGCCACCCTCGACCCAGCGGGCCACGCTGTAGCCGAGGGGCTCGAGCCGCGTCGGCACACCGTATTCATGCTCAAGGCGATGCTGAACCACCTCCAGCTGCAGCTGACCGACGGCGGCCAGCACCGGATCGCGCTTGCTGGCATCGGTGTCGTAGAGGATCTGCACGGCCCCCTCCTCCCGCAACTCGTTCACGCCCTTGCGGAAGCTCTTGAACGCCGAGGGGTTGGGGTTGCGCAACCAGGCAAAGATCTCCGGGCTGAAGCAGGGAATGCCCTCGAACTCCACCGGCGATCCGCTGTACAGGGTGTCTCCGATGGCGAACACACCCGGGTTGTTGAGGCCGATCACATCACCCGGAAAGGCCTCCTCGACCACCTCGCGGTCCTGGCCGAACAGCTTCTGGGGCCGTGACAGGCGGATGGTGCGGCCGCTGCGGGCGTGCTGAACCGTCATGTCCTTCTCGAACCGACCGGAGCAGATGCGCACAAAAGCCACCCGATCGCGGTGGCGGGCATCCATGTTGGCCTGCAGTTTGAAGACAAAGCCACTGAACCCCGGCTGCAGTGGGTTGACCGGTCCCTCGCTGCTCTGGCGGGGCACGGGGCGCTGGGCCAGCTCCAGAAAGGCATCAAGAAAGGGCCGCACGCCGAAGTTGGTCATGGCGCTGCCGAAGAAGAGCGGTGTCTGCTCCCCGGCATGGACCTGCTCCAGATCGAGGGGGGCACCGGCCCCTTCCAGCAGCTCCAGTTCCTCCCGGGCCTGATCCAGCAGTTCGGGCTCCACAAGCTCCGCAAGGGCGGGATCGTCAAGGGACAGCCGACGTTCCGCCGCCTGCCGGCCCCGCTCAGCCCGCTCGAACAGCATCACGTCATGGCTGCGGCGGTCGATCACCCCCCGGAACCGCTCTCCACTGCCGATGGGCCAGTTGACGGCCCAGGGGGCCAGCCCCAGCTCGCGTTCAATCTCATCCAGCAGCTCCAGCGGTTCCCGGCAGGGCCGGTCCATCTTGTTGATGAAGGTGAAGATCGGAATGCGGCGCAACCGGCAGACCTCGAACAGCTTGCGGGTCTGGGGTTCGAGGCCCTTGGCGGCGTCCTCGAGCATCACCGCGTTGTCGGCGGCCGCCAGGGTGCGGTAGGTGTCTTCCGAAAAGTCCTGGTGACCGGGGGTGTCGAGCAGGTTGATGGTGCAGCCGTCGTAATCGAACTGCAGCACCGTCGAGGTGATCGAGATGCCGCGCTGCTTCTCCAGCTCCATCCAGTCGGAGGTCACCCGCCGCTGTTCTCCGCGGGCCTTGACGGCGCCAGCCTGCTGGATGGCACCGCCGTAGAGCAGCAGCTTCTCAGTGAGGGTGGTCTTGCCGGCGTCGGGGTGGGAGATGATCGCGAAATTGCGACGGCGGGCGACGGCCTCGGCCAGGGCGGTGGCCTCGTCGCCAGGGGCAGGGCTGGGGGCACGGGTCATGGCTCCAGACTGCCAGCCGGCGCCCCTTAGCGTGGGATCTGCTGCGTCGGCGCCACCGTGGCCGTCACCCGTCCGGATCCAACCACCCCTTCCCAGACGGTGTTCAACAACCCCGACGGGTTTGCCATGGCCTTCAGCGATGCCTGGGACAGCTTCGATGGCCGCCACCCCGGCCACGGGCTGGCCAGGGAGGAGCGGCTGGAGGCCGTGATGGCCGAACTCGCCGACCATCCCTTCCAGAGGGACTGGCCCGAGCAGGCACGCCAGCTCGCCCTCTTTCGCATGCGCCTGCTCAACTACTGATTGCTCCGCCGACGGCTCCGTAGGGCCTGCCGTCGGCGGGCCGCTGGATGCCCAGCTCATGGCGCCAGTCTTCGATGCTGCGCTCCCAGCCCTCCTCCCAGCGCACCGCCGCCAGGGGGGACGCCTCGAAACCGATGGCGGTGCCGTGGCTGATGGCGGCGCTCAGCATGGCGTAGCGCTGGGGCTCGAGGCGAAAGCGACTGAGCTGGGCAGCATGCAGCAGGGCCACGTAGGCCGGAAACCCCGTCTGGCAGGCCGTGATGGCGAGCACGCCGCTTTCGCCTTCCGGCGAGGTGCCGAATCCGCCGATCACGTGATGCAGATCGTGGGTGGTGGCGATGCGCTGGGTGAGCCAGTGGGCATCGGAGAGGATCGGGCGGGGCCGGAAGAACTCCGGGTCGTAGCCGAGCGACAGGATCAGCTGGGCGTAGCCATGGCCGAGGCTGCCGGCGGGCAGTTGATGCAGCGCCTCGATGTCGGGCTGCAGCGGCGGGAACCGTTCCTCCATCAGCCTGGCCCCGCCGGGGAGGGCACGGAACCGCGCCACGCAGGCCTCCATCTGAGGGGTGTCGAGGAAGCTGTCGACGAGATCAGCCACATGATCGAGGCCCCCCTGGTGCCTGCCCACCTCGATCACCCGCCGCAGTTGCACGAGGGTCTGCAGCAGCTCCTGGAAGCGGGCCATGGCGAGGGCGGGACCGCACCAGGGCGGACCGATGGGAGGCAGTCCCTTGCTAGCCAGTTCCCTTAGCCATGGCAGCGGATGGCGGCCTGGGGGCGTGTTCAGATTTCAGGCCGGCATCGTCGCCCTACCACCCCCTGTGGCGTATTAGCTTCGCTCCACCTACCAGATCTAGTGCCGGTGACCCCTCCTTCGGACCTGCTCCAGCAACCGGCAGCGGCCCCAGCCGCCCCCACCCCGGTCGAGGGCTTCGGCGGCGATTTCCCTGCCACGGCCCCTGCGGCCTATCCCGTCTTCTACCGCACCTACAGCCGCCGCAGCGCCGGCGGTCGCGAGAGCTGGCACGAGGTTGCCGAACGCAACCTCGAGGGCCTCAGGCGCCTGGGTGACCTCAGCACCGACGAGGTCTCCATGCTGCGCAG
Source organism: Synechococcus sp. UW140 (assembly GCA_945861105.1). GTDB lineage: Bacteria > Cyanobacteriota > Cyanobacteriia > PCC-6307 > Cyanobiaceae > CAIQIA01. Next base: position 5,472 of record CAMASU010000022.1, on the reverse strand, counting down.
GCTGCAGGCCGACCAGACATCGTTGCCCTCAGGGCGCTGGCTCTGGATCGGCGGCACCCCCTGGATCGAACGCACCGAAAACTTCTCGGGTGCCTACAACTGCACATCGACCAACCTGGTCGACTGGGAGGCCTTCGGGCTGATGATGGATCTGGCGATGATGGGCTGCGGCACCGGCGCCATCATCGAACCGCACCTGATCGACCGCCTGCCGATCGTGCGCAATCACCTCACGATCACCGAGGTGACCCCCATCGGCCAGACCCCTGCCGGCCAGCGGCAGGAGCACACCAGCCACAGCATTGACGGCAACCAGGTGCACATCCGGGTCGGTGACACCCGCCGGGGTTGGGTCGACAGCTATCAGCTGCTGCTCGAACTCTGCAGCGATGACCGCTTCGACGGTGAGGTGTCGGTGTCGGTCGACCTGTCCGACGTGCGCCCCGTGGGCGAGGTGCTGAAGGGGTTCGGTGGCATGGCCAACCCCGTGAAGCTCGGGGACCTTTACGCACGTGTGGCTCAGATTCTGGGCCGTGCCGTCGGTCGGCGTCTGACCTCGGTGGAATGCTGCCTGCTGATTGATGAAGCGGCGGTGACGATCGTGGCGGGCAACATCCGCCGCAGCGCCGGCATGCGCCAGTTCGCCGCCGATGACCACGAGGCCGCTGCCGCCAAGCAGAACCTGTGGCAGCAGGATGCCCAGGGCAACTGGCGCATCGACCCGGAACGGGATGCCCTGCGCATGGCCAACCACACCCGGGTGTTCCACACCCGCCCGTCGCGGCAGGTGGTGCTCGAGGCGGTGCAGCAGCAGTTCCAGTCGGGTGAAGGCGCCATCCAGTTCGCCCCCGAAGCCATCGCCCGGGCGAATGCCGACCTGCTGCCGACAGGGGAACTGCGGCAGGAATTCATCGACATCTATGTGGATCAGGGGCGGGAGGAGGCGGGCCGCTGGCTGACCCTGCACCATCCTGACCTCGGGGAGGACGAGCTGGAGCATCGCCTCGGCCGCTACGGCCTCAACCCCTGCGGCGAAATCATCGGCGCCGACTTCCACTGCAACCTGGCGGAGGTGCACCTCAACCGCCTCGACCCCGCCGACCACGCCGGCCAGGCGGAGGCCTTCAAGGCGGCTGGCCTGGCGGTCGCCTGCCTGCTGAACCACCGCTTCGAGGTGGAGCGCTACCGGCGCAGCCGCGGCTGGGATCCGATCGTTGGAGTGAGCTTCACCGGTCTTTTCGACTTCTTTGTGCATGCCTTCGGTGCCGAATGGCTGCGCTGGTGGGCTGAGGGCCGGCCGTCGACCGATGCCGGCAAACGATTCAGGCAGGAGGAAGCCGCCTACCTCAGCCGTTGGAAGGAAGCGGTGAACAGTGCAGTCTGGGATTACTGCGACCGCCACGGCCTGCGTCGCCCCAACCGCTGCACGACCGTGCAGCCGGCCGGCACCAAGAGCCTGCTCACCGGTGCCAGCCCCGGCTGGCATCCCCCCAAAGCCCAGCGGTTCATCCGACGCATCACCTTCCGCAAGAACGATCCGGTGGCCCTGGCCTGTCTGGATTACGGGTACACCATCGTGCCTTCCCAGTCCGACAAGGACGACCAGGGCCGCCTGCTGGAAGATCCGTTTGACCCCCGCTGCAGCGAATGGCTGGTGGAGATCCCCACCGAGGTGAGCTGGGCCAACCTGCCGGGGGCCGACAGCGTCGACATCAACAACTTCACGGCCATGGCCCAGTTCGACTTCTACATGCAGGTGCAGAAGCACTACACCGCCCACAACACCTCAGCCACCATCGAGTTTCGTGAGCACGAGATCGAGCAGCTCACCGATGCCATCCATGGCGCGATCCGCGATGGCGAGGGTTACATCTCGGCAGCACTGCTGGCGCGTTTCGATGCCAACGCCACCTTCCCTCGCCTGCCCTTCGAGCCCATTGACCGGGCCACCTTCGAGGAGCTGCAGCAGGGAGTGCTGGAGCGGCGACGCAACGGCGACTTCTTTGCGGCCCTGCAGCGTTACGACGCCGGGGAATCGCCGGAGGCCGGCCCCGCCGGCTGTGACTCCGACAAGTGCCTGTTGCCGCTGACGAAGCCGGCCTAGGCCGTGCGTTCGGGCTGGGCCAGGCGATCGAGGGCTTCGCCCAGTTGCACCAGCAGCTCACGACAGCAGCCCACCTGGTGATCCGGCCTGGCTGAGGCCGGCAGGGTCTGGATCATCTCGGCCAGGTGATGGGTGCGCCGGGCAAGGAAATCAGTGCTGAGAACGGCCATGGCAGGACAGGCGACCACTTCCAGCGTGTCGCCCTGTCGCATGGGACTCACGCTGGAACGCTGACCTGCCGACAGCGACGGAAGCCTGTGACAGACTGGTTTTCGCTGATGTTCCGGCAACACCAGCGATCTGGAGGGGTGGTCGAGTGGTTGATGGCTCCGGTCTTGAAAACCGGCGAGGCGCAAGCCTCCGTGGGTTCGAATCCCACCCCCTCCGTTGCCCGCGCTGACGATTCGGGAGATTGGCGCACCACCCGGTCGGGCGCCAGCCCAGTTCGGGTTTACTCCGTCACAGGGCCGCGTTTGTACTCAGTCGACGAGCCTGGGGAACCGACCACGGTCCTCCCCCCTGGCGCAGGTAGAGCCCTAGAAACGGGTCATCGCTTGCGCGTGCCCCTGTGACCAGTCCCCTGGCCATCTGTCCGGATCCCAGCGCCCCTGAGCAGCCCCTGGAAGCGGTGGATGACACCGTTGCCACCACAGCTGACCTGAACGAGGACGACGAGGCCGACTGGTATGACGATGGCGCCATCGGCGGCGGGGGATCAGGCCTGGCCGATGCACCCCAGGGCTGGTGAGGCAACGCCCCTGAGCGGTGCTCAGTCAGCCGCTCGACGGGCAGGCCCATAGGCCCTTGGCCACGGTTGAGGCAGGGGCTGAAAGCGCCAGAACTCCGCCACCTGGGCGGGCTGATCACCACGGTTGACCGTCACCTGTCCCAGGGGTTCAAGGGGACCCAGGGCCGCAGCCCAGTCCGGCAGGGTCGTGGGGGTCTCTGGATTGCGCAGGCTGAACAGAATCCCCCCTGCGCCGCGGAAGCCGCCGGGGGGCTGCCAGAAGGCGAAGCCCCGGGCATCACGGTTGAACGTGGTGAAGCTCCTCCCTGGATCCTGCCCCAGGGCCAGGGCCAGAAATCCTGGCTCGTAGTAGCGGCGCCCAACGATCAGCCGCGCCTGGACCAGTTGCTCCCACAGGCGCGGCTTGGCTTGCAGGGCACGGCGCAACCGAGCGGGAGCGATCAGCTCGCGCGAAGAATCAACGGCCGCAGGCAGCAGTGGACCGGCCAGACCGAAACGCACATGGGCGGCCGCCACCAGCGCCAGCAGCGGCGGCACCGCCAGCGTCAGGGGACACCACCAGCGCAGCCACCCCGCCCGGCGCGCTGCGGCCTGGGCCAGCCGCTCGCCGGCGAGGGGCAGCAACAGCCACCAGGCCGGCACCAACCAGCTCACGAGCACCTGCATCCGACCGGCGAGCAGCAGGAACAACAGCAGCTGCGGCAAGGCCAGGGCCCGCAGCAACGAGCGGGCCTGGCTGGCCCCCTCCCGCCGCGGCGGCACACCGGCCTGCAGCAGCAGCACGCCGATGGTGGGGAAGAGCGCCAGGATCTGGGTGATCAGGAACAGCGGCGGTCCGGCGGGGTCGAACCAGGGGCCGCCGACCGTGCGTCCCCCCTGGAACAGAAACGACACCCAGCCGTGCTGCAGATTCCAGATCCAGAGGGGAGAGGACGTGACCAGCCAGGCCAGGCCCATGCCAGCGCCGGCCGGTGACAGCAGACGCCGCCGCTGGTCCGGGTGCCACAACTGCCACAACAGCAGCGAGAGGAGCAGCGGCAGCGCCTGGTACTTGGCGAGGGTCAGCCCCCCCAGCAGCACCCCCAGCAGGGGCAGCGGTGCCTGCACCGCCAGGGCCCAGAGGCAGGCGGACAGCAGCAGCAGCAAGGGGGCATCAGGGAGCAGCAGCACGCCACCCACCAGCAGCAGCAACGGTGAAACGGCGCTCAGCGCCACCGTCCAGCGCGCTGCCGCCGTCCCGAACCAGCGCCGGCAGGCTAGGGCCAGCAGAGCCGCCGCCCCGGTGTAGCTGAGCAACGACGGCAGCCGCAGGCCAACGATGCCGAAGGGCAGCTGATGGCCCAGCCAGGCCCACAGGCCCACCCCGACCGGATGGTCGAAGTAGCTGAGGGCCGGATGGAGCCCATAGAAGAGGTAATAGGCCTCGTCGTAGCCCGGAGGCAGCAGCAGCGCCACGGCGAGGCGCAGCAGCAGGCCGGCAACAAGGAGGAGAAGCACGGGCATGGGGGCCACTCTGGCCGATGGCCCTCAGCGCCAGTCGCGGGTCCAGCAGGCCTCGGGGGGCCGCGGTCCACTGGGCCGGCGGCACGTCACCGGGGTGTCCGCCGTCGGGGCGCGCAACACAGCGGGAAGCACGGCATCAGCCGGCACCACCAGGGCAGCCCGGGGCCAGGCCGGCGGCAGGGAGACAGGGATGTCGATGGCGCAGAACAACCGTGACCCGAGAAGTCTGATCAGCTGGCGCTGGTTGTGCCAGCGGCAGGCAGCACCAGGCCCACGGCAAAGCCCTCCTCCAGGTCGAGCAGCTCGAGCCTGCCCCCATGGAGTTCGGCCACCCGGGCGGCGATGGCCAGGCCAAGCCCGCAGTGACCACTGCCTCCCCTGGAGGCGTCCAGGCGTTGAAACGGCAGCAGGGCCTGGTCCCGCTGGTCAGGCGGAATGCCAGACCCCCGGTCGAGCACCGTCAGCCACAGCCCGCTCCCCTCGGGGCGCAGGCGCAGCAGCACCGGTGGCTGCCCGTAGCTGAGGGCGTTGTCGATCAGGTTCGCCAGGGCCCGGCCGAGGGCCACCGGACGCACGCAGGCCTCCACGGGTTCCAGGTCCAGTTCCAGGGGGCGGCCGTCGTAGCGGGCGGCCAGTTCCCCCACCAGATCGTGCAGGGGCAGCGACACCGGCTCTTCCCCGCGGCCGCCGCCGGCAAACAGCAGAAACTGACCCGTGATCCGCTCCAGGGCATCGAGGTCGGCTTCGGCCTGGGGGCTGCCCGATTCGACGGCCAACCGCAACCGCAGCCGGGTGATCGGGCTCTTGAGGTCGTGGGCAATGCCCGCCAGCATCGTCGCCCGTTCCTCTTCGCTGCTGGCCAGCCGCTGCAGCATGGCGTTGAAGCGACGGCTCAGCCGCTGCACTTCACCGGCCCCCTCCTGGGGGAGCGGGGCCGGCCGCTGCTCGAGCCCCACCCGGCCGAGGGCGCGCTCCAACCGCCGCAGGGGACGCTGCACCTCCAGCAGCAGGAACAGGGTCCCGGCCAGCACACTGCCGCTGAGCAGCGACAGGGACGCCAGCAACGGATCCGGCGGCCAGCCGTCCACATCCGGCAGTGGAGAGAACAACCACACCT
>CAMASU010000021.1 GCA_945861105.1 Synechococcus sp. UW140 | reverse complement strand
CAAACTGCACCGCAAGGAAGCCGTGCCCGAAGGGGCCCTTGACCCCCTGCCGGCCTTGCGCATCGCCACCGAGGGGGCCGCCGGCGGTGTGGCCATCCCCGGCGGTCGCTTTTCCGCACCCACCCTCAGCGCTGAGGCCGTCGACAGCTATGGCTGCGGTGACAGCTTCGCGGCGGGGGTGACCGCCGGCCTGGCGGCCAGCTGGAGCGTCGAGCAGGCCATCAGCCTGGGGTGTCACTGTGGCGCCGCCTGCATCGGCCGCTTCGGGCCCTACGGGGGCGAGGGCTGAGGGGCAGGGCTGCACAATGGACGCAGGGCGGAGCGAATCCAGTGGTGGTGGAGGTGCTCAGCGACGCCCAGCGCCGCAAGTGGGACAGCACTGACGACGGGCTGTTCTATGCCCAGCCCCGGTTTGTGCAGCACCTGGATGCCGGCTTCCGGCAGCGGCTGACGCAGCTCTACCGCGACCGCATCCCGCCGGAGGCCGAGGTGCTCGACCTGATGTCGAGCTGGGTGTCACACCTGCCGGAAGATGTCACCTATGCCGGCGTCATCGGCCATGGCCTCAATGCCCAGGAACTGGCGGCCAATCCCCGCCTCCAGCGCCACTGGGTGCAGAACCTGAACCGCGACCAGCGGCTGCCTCTGGACGATGCCAGCATCGATGCAACCCTGATCGTGGCCGGCTGGCAATACCTGCAGTACCCCGAGGCTGTGGCGGCAGAACTGCTGCGCATCACCCGCCCGGCCGGGCAGCTGATCGTTGCCTTCTCGAACCGCATGTTCTTCACCAAGGCACCCCAGGTGTGGGCCGATGGCAGTGACCGTGAGCACGTGGAGATCATCACCCGGGTGCTTGTGGCCCAGGGATGGCCTCCCCCGGAAATCGTTGCCGAATCGACCCGGGCCAGCGGCTGGAAGGGGCTGCTGGGGGGCACCGGTGATCCGTTCTTTGCCGTGATTGCCCGCCGACCTCGGTGATGCCTTCAGCTGTACTCGCCTGGGATGTCGTTCTTGTGGACGGTGACGCGATCGAACCGCTGGCCGGAGACCCGCAGCAGTTCATCGCCTGAGAACTCGAAGCCCAGGCTGAGGCCGATCAGGGCGACATCATCGGCGGTGGCGGCGCTCAGCACCTGATCCCTGAGGGCTTTGTCGTCCTGCAGGCGTGCCATGAACGCTTTGAGCTGATCGAGGGACAAGGTCTGCGCTTCACCGGGTTGCATTATCCCTGCAGTGCGTCGGGCACCTGCAGGTAGGGATCGAGGAAGCTCAGCGGTTGATTCATCGTGGCCGAGAACCCCAGAATGCCGCGGTCGCGATGGCTGTAGAGCAGGGTGTCATCGGCGTCGAGCAGAAAGGTGCCACCCCGCTGGGTGATGAAGTCGTCGCGGGGAACATAGGTGCGCCACTTCCCCAGCACTTCGACCATGTTCTGCAATCGCACGGTGGCGAGCTCGAACGGCCTCAGCCCGCCACCATCGCCGGCCAGGCGGAACAGGGGCAGGTCAAGACGCTCGGGGGCGGTGCGATCTCCCGTGTATCCGCGCAGCACTTCCTGCAGGGTTCCCGGTGAACCGATGCCGGCACACATCAACAGCAGCCCCGGCCAGGGACCGCCGGCAATCTGCAGACCGCTGTAAAGGCCAAGGGCCTGGTGCAGCACAGGCGTGGCCATCACCTGCAGGGCATCGCGGGGGAAGCCGGTGTAGGCGCAGAACCGTTCTGCGCCGGCGTCATCGCCGATGGCGATGGCCAGGGTGGTGATCCCCACAGCCTGTAGACGGGGCAGCACCGGCGCCAGGGCCTGGGCGTACTCCAGCGAGTCGAAGTCCCCCAGCTGGCTGAGCAACAGCACCAACCGCCGCCGGCCCGGGCCCATGGTCGGGAGGGTGCGGAGGTGGTCCAGCAGTGGGGCGGGGGCCTGCATCAACACGGGATCCAATCCTCGCCAGCCATCATCGTGGCGGCTCTGCGTCACAGCGGTAGTGCTCGATGGCGCCCCGGCCTCCCGTGCGTTGGGCGAATTCGGGATGGTCGGGATCCTGTGCCTGCCACCACCAGCGACCATCGCTGTAACTGGGGCTGCCGGCATTGTTCGTGCGTGGCAGCTGGAGGGTCACCCCCTGCCAGTGCAGCACGATGAAGGCACCGGGCACGGTGCCAGCGGCGCTGTTGGGAATGCCAGGAGCATCCACCGCACCTGGCTGCACCTGCGCCTGCAGGGGTTCGCCGGCGCAGCGGTAATGGTCGAGGGCCCTGGCCTGGGGCGCCACGACGAGGCTGACCAGGGGAAGCAGCAGCGCCAGCAGCACACGGATCAGGGTCGTCATGGCAGTGGCTCGGGGATCGCAAGGATGGCGTAATTCCCGCCGGCAGGTCGGCTGCCTACGGTGCGGGATGGCTGGGCAGACGGTTTGATGCAGGAGCAGGTGCAGGCCTATTACGGCCAGGAGTTGCAGTGCAGCGACGATCTGCGCACCAACGCCTGCTGTGATGCCGAGGCGGTGCCCGATCGGCTGAAGCCCCTGCTGGCACGTGTGCATCCCGAGGTGAGCAGGCGTTACTACGGCTGTGGCCTGGTGGCCCCGCCCCTGCTCGATGGGCTGCGGGTGCTTGACCTGGGCTGCGGCAGCGGCCGTGACGTGTACCTGCTGGCCCAGCTGGTGGGAGCGTCTGGTGAGGTGGTGGGCGTTGACATGACGGCGCCGCAGCTGGCGGTGGCCGAGGCCCATCGCCAGCACCATGCCGACCTTTTCGGCTTCAGCAACGTGCGATTTCTGGAGGGTCGCATCGAGGCCCTCGAGGCGCTGCCCCTCGAGCCGACCAGTTTTGATCTGGTGATCTCGAACTGTGTGCTCAACCTGTCCATCGACAAGCCGGCGGTGTTGCAGGGGGTGAAGCGACTGCTGAAGACCGGCGGCGAGTTCTATTTCGCCGATGTCTACAGCGACCGGCGGGTGCCCGAGCCGCTGCGTCACGATCCGGTGCTGTACGGCGAATGCCTCAGCGGGGCCCTGTACTGGAACGATTTTCTACGGCTGGCCCGCCGGGCAGGTTTCGCCGACCCCCGCTTGGTGCACGATCGGCCCCTGAGCATCGGCGACCCCGGCTTGCTGGCCAGAACCGGTCCGATTCGCTTCTTTTCGGCCACCTACCGCTTGTTTCATCTCCCCGAACTGGAGGACGCCTGCGAGGACCACGGCCAGGCAGTCTGTTACCGCGGTTCGATCGATGGCCACCCCGACACGCTGCTGTTCGACAAGCACCACCGCTTCGACAGCGGCCGTGTGGTGCCCGTCTGTGGCAACACCTGGCGCATGCTCGCCGACAGCCGCCTGGCTCCCCACTTCAGCTTCATGGGTGACTTCAGTCGCCACTTCGGCTTGTTCGCCGGCTGCGGCTCCACCATGCCGTTCAGCGGGGGCTGTTGCTGATCGCGTCAGTTTTCATCAACTCTTCCTGGCGGATCAGGAGAACGGATCTCGGTCGATCACGCCGCCTGTCTGTGTTGACTGAAGCGGCGACGCGGCAAGGGCAGCAGTTTTCGGCCGTGTTCCAGGAGACGACGTTCACTGGCGCTGTCCAGCAAGGCATGGATCGTGCGCCCCTTGAGGTCTTCGTAGCTGAAGCATTCGAGACCCTCCGGGGCCTGGCGCACGGATTGTTCGCGTCCGTCCCGCAGCAGGAAGGTGGGCATCGCCGTTGGAGTTGATCAGGTGCAGCCCATTTCTCCACGGGCATCAGCGGCTGTCCAGTGGCGCCGATCACCCGGTGGTGAGCTGCCCACAGAGCCGTTGCAGCAGCGGGTGACCGCTGAGCAGTTCGAGGCCGATGGCCAGGGTGAAGCCGACCATGGCCAGGCGGCCGTTCAGGGCCTCCGCCAGACGGGTGAAGCCGTAACGAGGTTGGGTGGGCAGGAACATGGGGCCCGGACAAGTGCCCCCACCTTACCGTGATGTAACGATCTGCAAAGCTCGCTTGACGTTTTTGCGTCACAGCTGCTGCCTGATCTCACGACTGAGGTGGTCCCAGGGGGAGGGCCAGGCGTGGTCGGTTGGCGCCCCAGCGGCTGAGGTAGGTGGCCGTCTCGGCGGACACCTGGCGCAGTCCCTGCAGCAGTGCCCCTTCCAGGCGGGCGCCGGTGCCCAGGCCTGTCTCCAGGCTTGCAGGACCGTCACCCCCTGCGGGGCTTGCGGTGTGGGCTTCGCCGTAACAGAAGCGGGTGCCTGCCACCTGGCTGCCCCGCAGATCAGCCCCCCTCAGGTCGGCACCGGCCAGGTTGGCCTCGGCCAGCCCACAGCCCCGCAGCACGGTGCCCCGCAGGTCGGCGCCGTTGAAATCAACGCCACTGAGGTCGGTGCCCGCCAGGTCGGCACCGGCCAGCAGATTGCCGAGGTGAATGACGGGGACGCCGTCGAGACGATCCTCGGCGTAGTGGCCGTTGCCGTCGAGGATCGGACGCCCCAGACGTCGGTCCCGCTGCAGCGGTGTGAGCAGCCGGGCATGGGACAGGAAGCGAAGGATTGCGGCCTTACCGGTGCCGTCCAGGCTCGCCATCACCGCCGCCAGGCGCCCCTCGGCCAGCATCCGCTCCAGGGGCCAGTCCTCGAGAAAGCCTTCGCCATCACTGATCAGTTCCGACACCCCATGGATGAAGCTGTCGATGGTCTGGGCCTGGGTGATGCGGTTCTGCTGGCTCGTGAGCCGCTGCTCCATCACGTACTGACGCCAGGCGATCATCAGGGCCACCAGGGCCAGCAGAATCTGCCCCACGGCACCGATCACACCCTCGCCGATCGCCCCGATGGCCTCCCAGTTCCGCTGTCGGTAGACCTCCAGGAGTGGTTCCCACCAGCCCAGGGCAGCGGTGGCGATCAGCACGGCCCCCGCCAGGGCGGCCAGGGCCAGCCCGGTGGAAGGAAGCCCCGGCTCGAGGCCCGACCGCAGCAGCCGGCCCAGGGATGGCGCCAGCTGCACCAGCGCCACCAGGGCCGTGATCGCAGCCGCTGCCAGGGCCAGCGAGGCGAACCCCAGGGCCAGGGCCCCTGTGGCAATGGTGGCCCCGACCAGCAGCGGCAGGCCCGGTCGATCCTGGATGCCCCTCATCCCGCCAGTGGAAACCAGAACCCCGCTGCCAGGATGACGTAGGTCGCCAGCAACAGCACCCCCTCCAGCCAGTCGGATCGACCATCGAGGCTCACCAGGTTGCTCACCAGCACCGCTGCACCGATCGCCACCAGTTCATAGCCGCTGAAGCGCAGGTCGAGGGGATGGCCCAGCGCGGGCCCCACCAGCACCAGCACCGGCACCACCAGCAGCGCCACCAGCAGGGTGGAGCCCAGGGCCACCGACACCGAGAGCTGCATCCGGTCGCGGCGCGCCATCGACACCGCCGTCACGTATTCGGCCGTGCCCCCCAGCAACGGCAACAGCACGACGCCGGTGAAGGTGGCCCCGACCCCCAGGCCTTCGGTCACCTCGGCGACCACATCCACGAACAGCTCCGACGCCAGCGCCAGACCGGCCGTCGACAGAACCAGCACCAGCAGCCAGGGCAGCACCGGCGGCGCCCCATGGCCTTCTTCTTCGGCGACGAGCGCCTCCACCTCGCCGGGACTGGCCAGCAGCTGACGGTGGGTGCCGAGGCTGAAGACCAGCGTCAGCCCGTACACCGCCAGCAGCAGCCAGGCCACGAACCCCGAAAACCCGAGCGCCGCCTCCCCCGTGGCCCCCGCCGGCGCCAGGCTGGGCAGCAGGATGGCCAGCAGGGCGAGGGTCATCGGCGTGCCGTTGACGCGGGCCACCATCGCCGGAAACCGTTGTTCACTACGGCCGATGCCGCCGATGGTCATCGAGAGGCCGAGGGCCAGCAGCAGGTTGGCCATCACCGTGCCCGTGATGCTGGCCTTGACGATGTCGACCAGGCCGGCCCGCAGGGCCACCAGGGCAATGATCAGTTCGGTGGCATTGCCGAACAGGGCATTGAGCAGCGCCCCGGGGGTGGGCCCCAGGGCAAGGGCCAGCTCTTCTGTGGCCGTGCTCAGCAGAATCGCCAGGGGAATGATGGCGGCCACCGAGAAACCGAACACCGCACCATCACCCCAGGCCAGGGATTGGGCGGCCACGGCGAGGGGAAGCAGCAGCAGTGCCGCCGCCGTCCAGAACCACCGCAAGGCCATCAATCCCGGGCTGGGGTTGCCATCATGGCCGAGCTCTGCAAAGAACGATGCAGCGCCTGCGCGCCTGGCTGCTGTTGCCGCCGCTGATCCTGGCCATCGCCTGGGGTCAGGAGCTGGTCGATCAGCTGCTCTTCGCGGGCCGCTGGAACCTGCCGCTGCTGCCCCGCGGGCCGCTGCTGGGGTTGCTCACGGCTCCCTTCAGCCATGCCGACCTGGCCCATCTGCTGAGCAATTCGATCTGGTTCCTGCCCCTGTCGTGGCTGGTGCTGCTGCGGGGGCGGGGGGATTACGGCCTGGTGTGGCTGCTGGTGATCCTGGGGCAGTTGCCCCTGTGGCTGTTCGGCAGCTATGGCGTCCATGGCCTGTCGGGTGTTGTGTATGGACTGCTGGGGTTTCTGCTGGCCATCGGCTGGTTTGAGCGCCGGCCGCTGGCCATCGGTCTGTCGCTGCTGGCCCTCATCACCTATGGCGGCCTGCTGCCCTCCCTGCTGCCCTTCGTTTCGCCCCCCGGTGTGAGTTGGAGTGGCCATCTCGCCGGTTTCATGGCCGGTGTGGCGGCGGCGGCGCTGGCGGCGTCAGGGCAGCCCACGGGCCGCCCCAATTAAGGTCCGCCCCATGGACCAGCTGCAGGTCGTCCTCTTCAAGCGGGATCTGCGGATCCACGACCATGGACCCCTGGTCCAGGCGGCCCGGCGCGGTCCGGTGCTGCCGCTGTACGTGATTGAACCTGGCCTGTGGCGCCAGCCCGATGCCTCCGCCCGCCAATGGGCCTTCTGTGCCGAGTCGCTGCAGGAGCTGCAACGCGACCTGGCCGCCCTCGGTCAGCCGCTGCTGCTGCGGGTGGGGGAGGTGGTGGGTGTGCTGGCCGGCCTGCGGCGGCAGCTGGCCATCGCCGGCCTCTGGAGCCATGAGGAGACCGGCAATGGCTGGACCTATGCGCGGGACCGGGCCCTGGCCGCCTGGTGCCGGCAGGAAGGGGTGCCGTGGACCGAACTGCCCCAGAACGGCGTCATCCGTCGGCTGCGCCAGCGCGACGGCTGGGCCCGGCGCTGGGAGGAGCGCATGGGTCAGACGCCCCTGCCGCCGCCGTCTTCCCTGCCGCCCCTGCCAGACCTGCCCGCCGGCGGCTTGCCCGGTGCCGCCGATCTGGGCCTGGCTCCCGACGTTTGCCCAGGACGCCAGCCGGGGGGGCGCCAGGCCGGGTTGGCCTTGCTGCGCAGCTTCCTCGCTGGCCGGGGCAGTGGCTACGCCCGCGGGCTCTCGAGCCCGCTGACGGCGGCGGAGGCCTGTTCGCGGTTGTCGCCCCACCTGGCCTTCGGCACCGTCTCCCTGCGGGAGGTGGTGCACGCCAGCCGCCGGAACGGTGGGCCGCGGGCGTTTGAGGAACGGCTGCACTGGCACTGCCATTTCATGCAGAAGCTCGAAAGCGAACCCGAGCTCGAATGGCGTGATGCCCATCCGGCCTATGCCGGCCTGCGTCAGACCGATCCCGACCGCCTCGCCGCCTGGAGCGAAGGCCGCACGGGATTGCCCTTCGTCGATGCCTGCATGCGTGCCCTGCGCAGTGAAGGCTGGATCAACTTCCGCATGCGGGCGATGCTGATGGCGGTGGCCAGCCACCATCTCTGGATTGACTGGCGCGACAGCGGCATGGTGCTGGCGCGACTGTTCGTCGACTACGAACCCGGCATCCACTGGAGCCAGTGCCAGATGCAGGCGGGCACGACGGGCATCAACACGGTGCGCATCTACAACCCCGTCAAGCAGGGGCTTGACCACGATCCGCTCGGGGTGTTTCTGCAGCGCTGGCTGCCGGAACTGGAACCATTGCCGGCGGCCTACCGCCACACCCCCTGGACCCTCAGCCCCGACCACCAGCGGAGCTGTGGTGTGGTGCTCGGGGTCGACTACCCGCTGCCGATCGTTGACCATCTGCAGGCCGCCCGCGAAGCCCGCGAACGGGTGTGGGCGGTGCGTCGCGGCACAGCCTTCCGCGAGACGGCCGATGCGATCCAGAACCGCCATGGGTCCCGTCGCTCGGGCCTGGCGACACCACGCAACGGGGTGAGCCGCCGCCGGCAGCGGCAGAGCCCTGGACAGCTCAGCCTCTTTTAACGGAAGAGGCTGTCGATGAACTGACCGAGGGACTGGTTGCTGGGATTGATCGGTTCGGCCTGGCGGGCACCGCCCCACTGGCGCTGGGTGGCCACCAGCACGTTCGACGACCAGCGGAAGATGGCAGTTGGACCATGGTCGACGTAGGTGACGGGCCAGATGCCCGTCTGGTCGGCGATGCTGTAGCGCCCGCCCTGGTTGATGAAACGCAGGACGGCGCCATTGGCCATCTGGATCCGCAGCCGGTCGTTGCCGCCACCGGTCACCTGCCGCAGGTCACAGGGGCCATCGAACACCCGGGCCGCCCCCGAACTGAGGCTGCACAGCCCCGCCGACATGGCCCCAGGGGTGCCGCCGCCGCCGACCATGGTGCCCGTGGCCAGGTCGTAGCCACCGGCGGGGGAGCGGGAGGTCACGAAGGGCACGCTGCCGAACAGCCGCCGGGTGAGGTCATTGGCCCGGTCGGTGCTGTTCCAGCCCTCCCAGCAGGTGCGGGCAGACAGGCTGCAGACCTTGCCGTTGCTGAAGCGGAAGACCTCGGGGCGGCCGTTGCCGATCTGCTGCTGCAGCATCTGCTGGGCCTGGGGGCCATAGCTCAGGCCCGTGAAGCCGAGGGAGGGCCCGCTGCGATCGACGCACACCTTGGCCTGGCCATCACACACCACCCCATTGGCCGGGTAGGCCAGCTGGGCAGCGGCCGGCAGGGCCGGGGCCAGCATCCCGAGGCCACCGGCCAGCAGTGCCAGGTGGCGCCGCGACAGCACGTGGGTTCCCATCGTCGGTTCTGTTGAACACCTGATCGGACCTTATCCAGCTGAGCGCTGGACCCGCGCAGAGGTCATGGCATCTTCAACTTGAACCCGCTGGTCTGCCGGGCTGGTTTGTGGCGGCAGCCATCGTCAGATCAGCTCCGGATGCAGCGGATCCCCCTTGAAGGGACCCTGCACCCGGGAGGTGATCCAGCCCGCGTAGAAGCGCCCCGGTTGCGGTTGCACCCGTTCGTCGTTCACCCAGCAACCCTCCATCGCCGCCGGGTAGAACGCCAGCCAGCCCGCCAGGGCAGCGAAGGCGGCCGTCGGTTCGGGATAGCTCCAGATCGCCCCGCTCAGCCGCTGGTCGCCCACCAGCAGATCCCAGTAGCGCGCCACCCCTTTCCATTCGCAGAAGCTGCGGCCTGGCCCAGGCAGCAGCAGGTCGGTGCGCACATCCTCCGGGGGCAGGTAATAGGTGGGGGGGTGAAAGGTCTCGAGGACCCGCAGGGCGCGGCGGCTGTCGGCCAGCACGATGCCGAAGGCCTGCACCCGCACATGCTCCTCACTGGCCTCGAGCCGCGGTGGGCGGGGGTAGTCGGCCACCCGTTCCGGCTGGGTCATGGCACCAGGTTGACCAGTTTTCCGGGCACCACGATCACCCGTCGCGGGGCGGCCCCCTCCAGCCAGCGCTGGGCCACCTCACTGGCCAGGGCCAGCTGTTCCAGGTCCGCGGCGCCCAGGTCGGCGGGCACCTCAAGCTGGCCGCGCACCTTGCCCTTCACCTGCAGCACCACCGTCACGGTGTCGCGCACCAGGGCCGTGGGGTCGAGCTGCGGCCAGCGCTGGCGATGGATGCTGCCTTCGCCTCCCAGCTGTTCCCACAGTTCGTCGGCCAGGTGCGGGGCAAAGGGTGCCAGCAGCAGCAGCAGGGTCGTCACGGCCTCCTGGGCCACCGCCGGCCCCACCGCCGCCAGCCCCGATCCCATGGCATTGCTCAGTTTCATCAGCTCGGCCACGGCGGTGTTGCACTGCAGCTCATCCCCCAGCAGGTCGTCTTCGATCGCTTCGATCGCCCCATGGACGGCGCGGCGCAGGTCCCGTTCGGCGTCAGCCAGGGTCCTCGGCCATGGGGCGGGCGACCCGAGCCGCAGGCCCCCCTGGGCGGCGCTATCGCAGAGGCGCCAGATGCGCTGCAGAAACCTGTACTGGCCCTCCACATCGGCGTCGTCCCACTCCAGATCCTTCTCCGGCGGCGCCTTGAAGAGGATGAACATCCGCGCCGTGTCGGCGCCGTAGCGGTCGATCACGGCACCGGGATCGACACCGTTGTGCTTCGACTTCGACATCTTTTCGTAGAACACCTCCAGCGCTTCGCCGGTGTCCGGGTCGGTGGGGGCACTGGGGTCGGCCACCGCCGCCGATGGCACGTAGCGGCGGCTGCTGGGGCTGCGGTAGGTGATGCCCTGCACCATGCCCTGGGTCAGCAGGCGGCGGAAGGGTTCGCGGCAGCCCACCAGCTGCCGTTGTGCCAGCACCTTGGTGAAAAAGCGTGAATACAGAAGATGCAAAATCGCGTGTTCGACGCCGCCCACGTACTGATCGACCGGCAGCCAACGGTCGACCGCCTCGCGGGCGAAGGCCTCGTTGCCGTTGCCGGCATCGGTGTAGCGCAGGTAGTACCAGCTGGAACACATGAAGGTGTCCATGGTGTCGGTCTCGCGGTGGGCTTCGGCGCCACAGCAGGGGCAGGGCACCCGCCGCCAGTCGCTGGCCCGCTCCAGGGGGCTGCCGCCGCTGCCGCTGAGGTCCACGTCTGAAGGCAGCTCCACCGGCAGCTGCTCCACCGGCACCGGCACCACGCCGCAGTGGTCGCAGTGGATCACCGGGATCGGGCAGCCCCAGTAGCGCTGGCGCGAGATCAGCCAGTCCCGCAGCCGGTAGGTGGTGCGGGCTTCACCGCAGCCTGCGGCGGCGGCCGCTTCCACCACGGCGCTGATCGCCGCTTCCCCCACCAGGCCGTCGAACCGCCCGGAATTCACCAGCCGTCCCGGGGCTGTGAAGGCCTCGCCGGGGGGATCGTTGGGGATCTCGCCGGGGATCTCGCCGTCGGCTGGCACCACGACGGTGCGAACCGCCAGGCCGTGGCTGCTGGCGAAGGCGAAGTCGCGGCTGTCGTGGGCCGGCACCCCCATCACGGCCCCGGTGCCGTAATCGGGCAGCACGTAATCGGCGATCCACACCGGCACCGCGTCGCCGCTGAAGGGGTGGCGCACCGCACCGCCCAGGGCAACACCACGCTTGGGTCGGTCTTCGGCCACCCGCTCCTGCTCACTGGTGGCGGCCACCTCCGCCCGGAAGGCCTCGACGGCGTCCTGCCGGTCGGGGCTGGTGAGGCGCTCCACCAGGGGATGTTCGGGGGCCAGCACCACGTAGCTGACGCCATACACAGTGTCGGGCCTGGTGGTGAACACCTCGACACCGTCTTCTGCGTCGAGCAGGGGAAACCGCAGCAGGGCGCCGCGGGAGCGGCCGATCCAGTTGGCCTGCATCGTGCGCACCCGTTCCGGCCAGCCCTCCAGCAGCGGCAGGTCATCCAGCAGCGCATCGGCCAGGGCCGTGATGCGCAGGAACCACTGGCGCAGCTTGCGTTTTTCGACCTTGGCCCCCGATCGCCAGGACCGGCCCTCGGCATCCACCTGTTCGTTCGCCAGCACCGTCTGATCGACCGGATCCCAGTTCACCGTCGCTTCTCGGCGGTAGGCCAGGCCGGCGTCGAGGAACTGCAGAAACAGCCACTGGGTCCAGCGGTAGTAGTCGGGCCGGCAGGTGGTCACCTCCCGCTCCCAGTCGATCGACAGGCCAAGCCGCTGCAGCTGCGCCCGCATCTGGGCGATGTTGCGTTCGGTCCACGCCGCCGGATCCACCCCCCGTTCGATGGCGGCGTTCTCGGCCGGCAGCCCGAAGGCATCCCAGCCCATCGGATGCAGCACCCGCCGTCCCCGCAGCCGCTGCACCCGGGCGATCACGTCGGTGATGACGTAATTGCGCACATGGCCCATGTGGAGGTTCCCGGAGGGGTAGGGGAACATCGAGAGGGCATAGAAATTCTCCGATCGCTCGTCGGAGGGGTCCGGCGTGCGGTCCAGCCCCAGTTCGGCCCAGCGCCGCTGACGGCGGGGCTCCAGATCGGCGGGAACGTAACGGGACTCGGAGCTGGCCATCGGGCGGTTCAGGAGGGCGGCAGGGGCAGCCGCGGGGATGGAATCGTGGCAGGGGCCGGATCCGGCTCGCTGCTGAAGGTGTCGAGGGATTCGACCCATTCGAGCCGGCGGCGGGTCACCAGCTGGGGCCGCTCTGCCCGGTGGGGCAGCAGGGCCAGAAATTCGTGGTCCTGCCAGATCAGCCGGCCCTCCAGCGCCTTGCCGCTCGCCAGATGGAGCCGCAGGGGGCGCCGTTGCCGGATCCATTGCTGCAGCAAGCGCACGCCGGGCAGGCTGGTGTCGAACTCACTCACGGCGGCAGGGGCAGCTCAGGGATCAGGCGGGGACAGGGGCGAGCGCACCGGCCCGGCGGCCATACGATCGGGGTCGCAGGCAACACCGCTGTGGCACGGCCGTTTCGCAAGTATCAGGGACTGGGGAATGACTTCATCCTCATCGATGGCCGCCGCGGCGACCTGCCTGACCACGCTGGCGAACCGGCCCGGCAGCTCTGTGACCGGCGTTTCGGCATCGGTGCCGATGGCCTGATCCTCGCCCTGCCACCCCGCGAGGGGGGCGATGTGCGGATGCAGATCCTCAACGCCGACGGCAGTGAAGCCGAGATGTGCGGCAACGGCATCCGCTGCTTCGCCCGGTTCCTCGCCGACCTCGACGGTGCCCCCGTCGGCAGTGTGTGGCGGGTGGAGACCCCGGCCGGGGTGATC
>CAMASU010000020.1 GCA_945861105.1 Synechococcus sp. UW140 | reverse complement strand
CGGGAGTGGCGGAAGCTGACGCCGTCCTCGGAGATGGATCAGCTGCGCCGGGAGAACGCACGCTTGATCGGGCTGCTGGAGGCCCACGGCATCGCCTGGCGCTTCAGCGAACCTGCCCCAGACTGGCGTGACGACGCCAGGGCCTTCATGCGCTCGTGTCGGCAGCTGGCGGTGCCGGCGGCGCTGGAGATCTCCCGCTCCGGCGAGGGTGCCCACGCCTGGGTGTTCTTCGAGGAGGCCGTATCGGCCCAGGAGGCTCGCCAGCTGGGGGCGGCCCTGATCAGCCACACGTGCAACGCCACGCGTCAGCTGCAGCTGAGCTCCTACGACCGGCTGTTCCCCAACCAGGACACCCTGCCGAAGGGCGGCTTCGGCAACCTGATCGCCCTGCCGCTGCAGAAGGAAGCACGGCAGCGGGGCTGCAGCGTCTTCGTGGATGACGACCTGAAGCCCTATCCCGATCAGTGGGTCTACCTGGCATCCCTGCAGCGGTTGTCGCTGACAGCTCTGCAGACCGTGATTCAGACCGCAACCGGTGGTGGCCATCCCCTCGATCTCGCCTTCATGGACGAGGAGGACCTGGCGACCCCTTGGAAGCAACGACCAGCGCGAACACAACTCAGCGGACCGTTACCCGCCTCCCTCAACCTCACCCTGGCCGATCGGCTGTATGTGGAGCGCTCGGGGTTGCCACAGCCACTGCTCAATCGCCTGATCCGCCTGGCTGCCTTTGCCAATCCCGCCTTTTACAAAGCGCAGGCCATGCGCCTGTCGGTGTGGGACAAGCCGCGGGTGATCGGCTGCGCTGAGAAGGCCCGCTACGTGCTCGGGCTGTCTGCCACCCTGGTGCGTCGCGACGGTCTGCAGCCGATTCTGTTCCTGCAGTGCGGCCCGATTCGCCACACCGCCGAGCGGCCCGCCGGGGCGCCCCAGACCCTGGAACTGGTGAGCCGTACCCACCAGCTCCCTGCACTCCCCGCAGATCTGCCGATCCAGGAACTGATGCGCCGGCTGGCGGAGGATCCACACCGAACCGATCGGATCGTGGCAGAGGCCCTTGCCTGCTGCGCAGAGGGCCGCAAGCTGCTGCTGCTCAGCGAGCGCACCGATCACATCACGGCAATCGCCGCCGCCCTGACCGATCAGGTGCCGAGCCTGTTCCTGCTGCATGGGCGGCTGAGCGCTCGCCAGCGCAGCGCCATCCTGGCCGCGCTGCAAGCGTTGCCTCCCGATGCACCCCGCATCGTGGTGGCCACGGGGCGTCTGGTGGGCGAAGGCTTCGACCACCCGTCGCTCGGCACGCTGCAGCAATACGCCGGCCGCCTGCACCGGCAGCAAGCAGGGAAAACCAGCGTGCGCATCATTGACTGGCTCGATCTCGGCCATCCGATCACGCAACGGATGTGGGAGCGGAGGCTGCGGGGCTATCGGGCGATGGGGTATGCGCTGATTTCCGATCCGTGATCCACCAGGACGCCATGGCACATGAGCACCAGCAGCATCAACGCATTCAACCCGGGTGCACGACTGCGGGCCCTATGCTGGTGTACAAGGAGTTGGACAGTGCAATGCAGGTCGTCAGTTTCTCCGAGGCCCGCGAGAGCTTCAAAGCGGTGCTGGATCGCGTGGAAGCCGACGCTGATGTGACCCTGATCACTCGGCGCCACGCCCAGGGTGCTGTGGTGATGTCGCTTGACACCTACAACAGCCTGATGGAAACGGTGCATCTGCTCCGCTCTCCTGCAAACGCCGTCCACCTGCAGCGCTCCCTGGAGCAGGCCGAACGCGGGGAGCTGCTGGCGCACCCCCTGATTGATGCCGACAACTGAGCGGCTGGCATGGACTCCCGCCGCCTGGGAGGACTATCTCTACTGGCAGGGCCAGGACCGCAGACAGATGAAGCGGATCAACCAGCTGATCCAGGCCTGCCTCCGCGACGCATTTGTGGGGATCGGCAAGCCGGAACCGCTGCGGGAAAACCTCTCGGGCTGCTGGTCGCGCCGGATCGACGACGAGCATCGGCTCATCTACCGACTTGAGGGCACCACACTGGTGATCCTGGCCTGCCGTTACCACTACCGCTGAACGCGGAGCATGGAGAGACCCAAGGCAGAACCTTCTCACATCCAGCCCTGCCAGCCCCTGAGACTCATTGCCATGCAAGCGCTCTTGTTAATTAACAGAGAAGCTTCCCAAGCTGAACGTCGCCGGTTCGAGCCCGGTCACCCGCTTATCAAATCAGGCTGAAGTTCGCAGGCATCTCACAGAGCTTCTCGCGGCTGGGTCTTGCTCTCGCCGGAAACCCTGCTGCTGCCACACCACGCCAGCCGCCTCCATGTCGTTGTACGGGCACCTGGACAGTGCCATGCAGGTGCTCAGTTTTTCCGGGGCCCGCGCCGCGGACGCCACAATGGCTGCGCCTGCCTGGATCCCGCACTCGGCACCTCTCGGCCTGCCACTGGCCCCTCTGCTGGGGGAAGCGCTCCAGCCCCTGGTGCTCGGGGTGCTGCTGGCGTGGGCCTGAGTCTGCCGTGCGGGGCGTTGGTGGTGTTGGCCGGCGCCCTTTTCGGATTTGCCGTTGGCCTCGTCACGGTGGTGCTCGCCCAGGCCATCGGCCTCACCATCAACTGGCATCTCTGCCGTGGCGTGCTGCGGCCGCGGCTGCAGCGCTGGCTGGCGGCAAGCCAGTCGGGGCGCCGCCTGGAGCGGCTGCTGCAGAGGCCGGCCAGCCTGGGTCTGATGGTGCTTCTGCGGCTGGCCCTGATTCCGACGGTGCTGGTGAACGCCGCCTGCGCCCTCAGCCCCACCGCCCCCCGGCCGTACGCCCTGGCCTGTGTGGTGCTGCTGCCGCGGTTCGCCCTGATGGTGTTCGCCGGCGATCTGGGTGCAGCGGCCCTGAGCGGTTCTCTGAGGCCCGTCTCCCTGGCCCTGCGGCTGGTGGCGCTGATTGCCACGGGAGCGGCGCTGCTGTTGGTGGCCCGGAGCATGGGCCGGCAGTTGCGTCGGAGCGCCACGGAGCACGAGGGCTCCTGCTGATGCCACAAGAATTGGGCGGGGAGCCGAATCCCAGGTTGCTGCTTTTCGCCGCCCCCGGCGAAACCCACCGCTTCCTGCCCCCCAGCCGGGCCTTCAAGCGCCGCACCCGCTTAGTGAACAGCCTGCTGGGGAGTTGGCCGATCGTGTTCGGCAGCGGCTCGTGGCTGGAGGCCCATCTGGTGGCACGCCTGGCCATGGCCTCGCGCCAGCCAAACCTGCGCGGCTGCGGCATCACGGAGCAGGAGGTCTGGGATCTGGTGCAGCAGGAGCTGGAGCGGGACAACGCCAGCGCACCGCTGGTGGTGCTCTGCGATTCGTTGGCCGCGGATCAGGGCTGGGGGTTGACACAGCGGCTGCGGGGCCTGAGCCCGGCGCTGCAGGTGATTGTGCTGGTCCAGAACGACCAGTGGATCACGGCCGCCTGCCTGAACGACTGCCAGGCCCAGGCGATCGTGCATGCCGAGAGCTTTGGCACCGGCGTGGTGATCCGCGCGCTGCAGGCCCTGCGGCGGGGGCAGACCTACCGCGATCTGCGCATCCGCGAGCGGCAGGTGCTGCAGGGCCTGGTGCGGGGCCTCTCCAACAAGCAGATCGCCCAGGAGGCCGAGATCGCCACCACCACCGCGCGCGATTACGTGAGCCGCCTCTGCCGCCGGCTGGGTGCCGCCAACCGCACCCAGGTGGTGACCCGCGCGATCGCCCTGGGCTTGGTGGAGCACCGGGGCTGACGGCTGCCAACACCGTTCATCCCAGCGTCATCACCCCCTCGAACAAGCCGAACGCAAGTTCCGTGCTGGCGAGCAGAAGGTTGTCAGACCGGGCCTGAGCCGCCAGCAAGCGATCAAAGGGATCGCGGTGCGGCACATCCCAGAAGCCGGCCTGTCGGGCCACGGCGGCACTGATCGGCAGATCCACCGCCGCCAGACGGTGCAGAGCCATGGGGTAGTTCTCAACGGCGGCGCTGGCCTGCTGCAGTTTTCCAAGCCTCCACTTGGTGGCGATCTCCCAGGCGGAAGCGGCGCTCACGACGAGCGTGTTGTCGCTGTCCTCCAGGGCGCTGCGCAATGCCGGCGAGAGCTTCTGAGGTTCCAGCAGGGCCCACAGCAGCACATGGGTGTCGAGCAGCAGGTTCATCAGCCCCAGCGTTCCAGTTCCTCATCGGGCAGGGGCTCGAAGAACGCCTCATCCACGCAACCCTGCAGGAAGCCGAGCTGCCGGCGGGGGCGGGCCAGCACGATGCGCTCACCGGCCGCGACCCTGGCCAGCAGGGCCGAAAGGTGGGTCTTGGCCTCCTGAACGTTGACGCAGCGGGGGGCGGCGGAGCCCGATGGGACAGGCGAGGGACCGCCTCCAGCAGAAGCCATGGTCTGGTCTGGTCGATCTGGTCAGGCTAGGAGAGCCCCGTGCCCATGCGGGCTCGGCCAGGTTGACGGTGGCCATCAGGTCGTCTGGGGCCGCCTTCAGCGCCTGGCGGCAGCGGAGGGAATGGAAAGGAGGCGCGACAGAACGCCAAAGGCTTGGGCAGGCGGGGTCGCGGTGCTGTCGACCGCCGGGCCGATCAGCGCTGAGCCCCACGGCCCAGGGCCGACTCATCAATGATGCAGAGATGGGACTTTTCTGCTGTAGGCACCACGTCGACGCCGATCCTCTTGTCAAAGGTGGTGAAGCGGGCGCCATGGTGGACAGCGAGCGCCAACAGATAGGCATCGGTGATCTGACGAGGCCCTAATAGACGCTCCCAGCAGATCAGGCCGTCCTGCAGCAAGCTGATCGGCTCTGGCAGGAACCCATGGCTGGGGTGGCGGCAGGCTTCGGCCAGTCGTGCAGCCACCAGGGAGGCCGGCTGCGGGTTGGGGTAGGCCGGCTGAGCCATGATCCGCACCACGCCGTTTTCGGTGATCGGGCAGGTGGCCCAACCGTGATCCAGCTCCTGCTCCAGCCAACCGGTGGCGGCGGCGTGCAAGACATGTCCCTGATCCAGCAGGGCGATCAGCACGTTGATGTCCAGCAGGGCCCTGGCCATCAGAGGCCGGCCTCATCCCGCAGCTGATCGATCTGCTCATTGGTCACCACCTGGCCGGCCTGGGCAGGAAAGGGGCGGAAACCGGCCACACCCGGGGGTAATTCACCAGCGGGCAGTCCCGGCAAGGCGCTGCCGTTCAAGGCGGCCCGCAACAGGCGCGACACCACCTGGCCCGCTGACGTGCCCTGGCGACGGGCCAGCTCCTTGGCGGCTGCCAGCACATCGTCTTCGATGTCCAGGGTGGTGCGCACGCTGAGGTACCAGTCACAAGCTGAGTCAAGAATACATCAGAGAATCAGGGCATCAGCGCATCACTTCCTGGTTGAAAAAGATCGACAGATCATCCGTGCAGGGCGCATGCCAGCGTTCAGCCTGCGGCTGCGTCGGGGTGAGGTCTGGGTGGCGCGTCTGAATCCCAATCAGAACGCGACGGTCGGCAAGCTGGGCTCTGCGACTCCTTCGCGATAGGCCCAGGTGCTGAACCC
Source organism: Synechococcus sp. UW140 (assembly GCA_945861105.1). Lineage (GTDB taxonomy): Bacteria > Cyanobacteriota > Cyanobacteriia > PCC-6307 > Cyanobiaceae > CAIQIA01. The sequence goes on along the minus strand of CAMASU010000020.1, from coordinate 7,728 downwards.
TCCCCTGCTTGCCTTGCTGCAGCCCCCCACCCACCTGGCAGGCACGCTGCTGCCCCGTGGCTTTTTCATCGGCCTGGGCCTGATCTACCTGGCGGCCCTGGCCGCTGACCGGTTGGCGGCCCGCTGGCGCCTGCCGGGAGCCGCTGCCGTTCTGGTGCTGAGCCTGGCCATCCCCGACGCCTGGCTGAGCAATGCCGATGGCCTTGGTGCCGTGCAACTGGAGACACTGCATCGGGTGAGCCTGGCGTTGCTGATCTTTTACGCCGGCTTGAGAACCAACCTGCGCCGCATCCACGGCCTGCTTGGCGCCGGCCTGCGGCTCGGCAGTCTGGGTGTGCTGATCACCCTGGCGGTCACGGGTCTGGTGCTGCAGTGGCTGGCACCGCTGCTGCTGCCCGGCCTGCCGCCCGCTGCGGCCTGGCTGGCGGTGTGTTGTCTGGGGGCCACCGACAGCAGCGCCATCGAGGATCTGTCGGTGGCGCTGGGCCATGGCATCAGCGGACGCCTTCGCCACCTGCTGCAGTTCGAAGCGGCCCTGAGCGTCGTTGTGACGCTGTTGTGTTTTGGAGGGGCCGTCGGTCTGCTGCAGGGACACCTTCACAGCGACCATCAGGGGTTGCATGGGCTACTGGCCAGTCAACTGCCGCAACAGTTGGGGGGGGTGGGGCTCCATCTGGGCGCGGGCCTGCTGGCCGGCCTGTGTGTGGGCCTTGTGGCGCCCCGGCTGATCGATGGTCTGGTGCGCAGCGATGAGTTGCTGCTGCTGGTGGCGGTGGCCCTGGCCTTTGTGGCCTATGGCCTGGGCCAGCTGCTGGGGGGTGGTGGGCTGCTGGCGGTGTTCGTGGCCGGGCTGTCGTTCGCCAATGGTCGAGAGCGGGACAGCCGCTTTGAGCCGCAGGACTTGGCCCGGGTGATGCACCCGCTCAACACCGCCGCTGAAATGACGGTGCTGCTGCTGCTCGGCCTGCTGGTGCAGCCTGCGGCGCTGCTGAGCGTGGTGCCGCTGGGGCTGCTGCTGGCGCTGGTGCTGCCCCTGGCGCGGGGAGTGGCAGTGGCGGCGCTGCTGCCGTCGGCCTCCTTTTCAGGGCAGGAGCGGCTCGTGCTCACCGGCGGCGGCCTGCGGGCGGCGGTGCCGCTGGCGCTGGCGGTGTCGATGACCGAAGAGCTGCCCCATCTGCGTGGCGTCACACCGGCACTGGCGGAACCCCTGGGGGCGCAGCTGCTGGCCCTGATCTTCGTGGTGGTGCTGGTGGACCTGCTGCTGCAGCCGCTGCTGCTGCGGTTTCAGTCGGCCCGGCAGCCCTGCACCGAGATGCGATAGCTGAAGCCGAGGGCCCCCGGGTCGCTGCTGGCGCCCACCTTGAAGTTCATCTGGCTGGCCTGCTTCCCGGCAACGGCGGCGAAGGGACCGAACATCTTGCCGGTGCCGATCGGCGGACTCATCTGGGTGTTGATGATCTGCAGGTTGGTGCCATCGCTGAATTTCATGTAGCCCTCCACCGGATAGGTGGCGTTGGGGTCTGATGAATTGGCCGTGAAGAAGAACTTGTAGCTGCCGTATGGTTGATCAACGATGAAATCGGTGTTCCAGTTGGTGCGGCCGAACAGCTTGTCGATCCCGACCGACTTGCTGACGATCGGAGTGCTGCCATTGCCACCGATGGGCTGCAGGAACCGGCAGGTTTCTGCTTTGACTGCTGTGCTGCCAGCAGACAGCAGGACAGCCATGCCAAACAGGAGGGGGCGACTGGCAAGATGATGAGGCATTGATTGGCCGGGAGCGCGATCTCTCAGTATGCCCTAACCCGCGAGAGGACGGCCATGGCCATGGGCCTGACGTTTACCGCTTCACCAACTTCCAGAAGCTGGGCTTTGCTCCAAACATATCTTGCATGCGTTCCACATAAGCGCTGTGATCAGGATGGCCCTGCCAGTCGTTGATGCGGTCCGCCAGTTGCTCGCAGCTGCGTAAATGTTCGGCGGCGTTGCGATAACGCTTGGCAGCGCCCATCCACAGCGCAAAGAACACCAACGGTCGCAGCAGCAGTGTCGCTGCCAGGGGGTGGTCGGCACTGAGACGTTCGGCTGCCAGGGTGTGAATCGTGTCGGCGTTTCCTTCCCACTCGTCTTCGTGGGCGAACACGTGCCGCGCCGCGCGGGAGAGTGCTCCCCATTCCACCAGGAAATGCAGACCCAGGAGGCTCACAGGATGCTGCTCTGCCACCTGCAGCGCCTGTTCTTCGACGTTCACATCCTCGAAGTCGTCGAGACGTTTAAGATGGTCGCGCAGATGGCTGATCGATAGGGTGCGGCTGAACCACTCCCAGCGCAGCTCCTGGGCTTCCGCGGAGCGATTCAGGGCCTCAAGAGCGGCAATGCGGGTGTCGTGCCACTGAGAATCCTGTAGGTCAACGACACCATTTGCTGCGCCATCGAGAATCTCCAGGGCCTGTTCTGCCCGGCCGCAGCTCAGCAGGTATCGGCCCACGGTCGTGGAGGTGTCGCGCCAGCTCAGCTCCTCGGCTGTGAACTGGGCCAGGTAGCCCTCGACATCACCGCGGGCCTCAGCAATCTGTAAGAGATAGGGATTGCCATCTCCGGCGCCGCGATCGCGGCAGTAGTGACCAAGGACCTTCAGTCCCCAGTCGCCAAGCACATTCTTCAACGCCGGCACCAAGCCATCAAACTGCTCGTAGCTGGCCTGGGTCAACAGCTCAGCAATCTGCCAGGCGAGGGTTTCTGGCTCTCGCTGGATGGCCGAGCCCAGCGATCCCAGCTGCTGCACCGCTCGGTCGAAGACGCCGATCACCACTCCCGTGCCATCAGGGCAGCGCTCCAAGACACCGTCGGAGATTTCCAGGAAGCGCAGCAGCAGATCAAACGCCTGCTCTGGATCACCCATTGCGATCGGACCGCTGATCGCCTGGAGCTGGGCTTCCAGATCGCTCACCAGGGCCTTGCGACGTTCTGAATTGACAAAAGTGTTTGAACGATCAATCGCGGTGAGTCGTTTGCGCACCTCCTGCACAGCGCCCTGCACCCCCTCGGCGGCCGCTAGGGCAAGGCGCAGCCGTCGCTGGATCGCGGCGTTGCCCTCGCTCACCTCAATGAGCAGTGCTGCCAGGGCGTCTGCTCCCAGGGCCTCCAGGTTCTTGGCATTCAGGCTGCGCTTGCTGGCCAAGGCGTGAGTCCAGATCTGTGTTCCGTGGCAAGGGGCTGCATGGATGTTTCCAACAGCATCCCGGTCTGATTCGTCCGACAACCATCATGCCGTGCTGCCCGCTGACGAGGGCGGCACGGCATTGGATCATTCATGGCAAAGAATGGAACTGGTGGATTGTGGCGTTCCCCGCCCGATCCATTCTCTCCGGCGTCTCAGCTTTGAGTGATTCGACATCCTTCAGGCCATCGGTGGGCTCGTCTTTGGCCAGACCGCCCTGTTCTCCCGTGAAGATCTCATCACGGTCTGCGTTTCATCACTGCCTCTATGGCGACTGTTGTTGGCGATGCTGAACTGACGTCCTGATCTCGGCTGCCAGCGGTGCAGCCGCGGCCACGGCCCCTAAGGTGCGGCCGACCTGTGCTCGGGCCTGTGCTGCCGTTCCAGCTGCGGCCTTCGCCGTCTCGGCGGCTGATCCTGGCGACGGCCCGCAGCCAGCGGCTGGAACTGGCCCTGCATCTCGGCACCGGCCTGCTGCTGGCCCTCGCCGAAGGCGTGACCCTGGCCCTGGTGTTTCTCGCCATCCGGCAGCTGGCCGGTGGGGTGTTGCCCGAGTGGTGGGCGCGGCTGCCGTTGCCAGCGCTGCCGCCCACCGGAGTGTTTCTGGCCCTGCTCACGGCGGCCGTGCTCGTGCAGGCCCTGCAGAGCATCGCCCAGTACATCAATCAGGTCACCCTGGTTGACCTGGCCGCCCGTTGCCGACGGGAGCTCACCCAACGGCTGCAGCACCACCTGCTCGACCTCAGCTTTGCCAGCGTCAGCCGTTACCGCGCCGGTGATCTGATCGACCACCTCAGCCAGGGACCCGAGGCCGTACGACTGCAGATTCAGCACAGCGGTCAGGCCCTGCTGTCGGCCCTGCTGGCCTGCACCTATCTGCTGATCCTGCTGCGCCTCTCGCCCTGGCTGCTGCTGCTGGCCCTCGGGCCGGCCCTGGCGGCCGCCATGCTGCAGCGGCGGCTGGTGCCGGCCCTGCGGGCCGGTGCATCCCTCGTCAGCGACGCCCAGGTGCAGGTCACCGCCTGCCTCACGGAACAGATCCACACCCTGCGCCTGCTGCACACCACCGCCAGCTATGACGCGGCCCGGCAGAACCTTGCCCAGCCTTTGCAGTGCCTCGAAACCTGCCAGCGGCGCCAGGGGCGGCGGCTTGAGCTCAGTGGTCCGGTCAGCACCTTCGTGCCGGTGCTGATGGTGGCCCTGATCGCGGCCCTCGCCCTGCTGGTCTTCGGGTCCCGTCCTGCCGCCGTGCTGCCTGGCCTGGCGACGGTGATGCTTGCCCTGCAGCGCCTCAACGTGCGCCTCGGCGGTCTCGTCTACCACCGGCAACAGCTGGCCGACAACCGCGGCCGCCTCGACCGTCTCGACCGCCTCCTCTCGGCCGCTGCCGACCGCCGCCGCCAGGGCGGCCTGCCCTTCGCCAGTCTGCAGCGGGGCCTGGTGCTCGAGGCGGTCGACCTGCACTACGACCCCGACCAACCCCCTGCCCTGCAGCAGGTGAGCTTTGCCATCGATCGCGGCTGCGTCACGGCCCTTGTGGGGCCCAGCGGCGCCGGCAAGAGTTCGATCGCCGACCTGCTGGTGGGGTTGCGGGACCCCACCGGCGGGCGGATCCTGGTCGATGGCATCGACCTCATCCGCCTCGACCCCCTCAGGTGGCGCTCCCGGCTCGGTGTCGTGAGCCAGGACATCCAGCTGCCCCACGGCACCGTCGCCGAGGTGATCGCCCATGGCCTTGCCGCCGATCCCACCGCCATTGCCGCCGCCGCCGCCCGCGCCCAGGCCGCCGGCTTCATCGATGCCCTGCCCCAGGGTTATGCCACCCCGCTGGGGGAGGGCGGCCAGCGGCTCAGCGGCGGCCAGCGCCAGCGCCTCTGCCTCGCGCGGGCCCTGCTGCGTCGGCCCGATCTGCTCATCCTCGATGAAGCCACCAGTGCCCTCGACCGCGACAGCGAGCGCCTGGTGCAGGACGCCATCGCCGCTGCCGCCGGTGAGATGACGGTGCTGGTGATCGCCCATCGGCTGAGCACCGTGCGCCAGGCCGATCGGATCGTGGTGCTCGAGGCCGGCCGGGTGGTGGAGCAGGGCCGCCACGACAGCCTGCTGCAGCGCGGAGGGGCCTATGCCCGGCTCTGGAGCCAGTGACGGGCCCCCGCCACCGCGGCCGGTGGTGGTGATCCCCATCCCGCTGCCGCAGCTGCGCCCGCCTGAACAGCTGAGCCTGCGGCGGGCCTTTCGCCTGCTGGCGCGCCATCCGCTGGTGCTGCTCTGCCCCGCCGGCCGTGCCGCCGCCATCGCCGAGGCCGTGGCGGCGCTGGTGGGGCCCGGGGCGCGGTTCACGCTGCATGCCGTGCCTGACCCCTGGATGGCGTCGGAGCGGACCTACAACCAGCTGATGCTGCGCCCCGCGTTCTATGCCCACTACCGGGCCTACAGCCATCTGTTGATCCATCAGCTCGATGCCACCGTCTTCGCGGATGAACTGCTGGCCTGGTGCCGCCGCCCCTGGGACTACATCGGGCCACCCTGCTTCGGGCCCGGGGATCCCTTTGATCCGTCCACGGTTCCCTTCAACGGTGTGGGCGGTTTTTCGCTGCGACGCATCGCCGCCTTCGAGGCCGCCCTGGCGGTGGCGCCGCTGGTGTTCCGCTACGGCGATCTGCAGCGGCACCTGCGGGGCTGGAGCCGCCGGGGGCGGCTGGTGATGCATGCCCGCTGGCTTGCCTGCCGCCTCACCGGCGGCTGCCGCCTGCCGGCACCGCCCAGCAGCCTGGCCCACTGGCTGGGCATCAACGAGGATGTGATCTTCGGCCGCCAGCTGCCGATGGTGCGGCCCCTGTTCCGTGTCGCGCCTTACGACGAGGCCGTGCGGTTCGGCATCGACCGTCACGTGGACCAGCAGCTGCGGCGCCTGGGCCGCCTGCCCTTCGGCGCCCACGCCTGGTGGACCCTGCCCGGCCACCGCGAGCAGTGGGATCCATGGCTGGCCCAGACCTGACCCGCCGGCCGATGCGGATCCTGCACCTCTCCGATGCTCTGCATCCCCCCGTCACCGGCGGCACGGAGGTGTTCATCGACCGGCTGCTGGCGGCCCAGCTGCAGCTGCCGTCGCCGCCGCAGGTGCTGTGGGCTGCCCATGGCGATCCCGGTGGCCCCTCCGGGCCCGTGGAGCCCGGTGCCGACCGGCTGCTGCTGCCGCCGGTGGTGCCGGCCGACCGCAGCCGACGGCTGGCCATGGAGGCCCGCCAGCTGCCGGGGTTTGAGGGCCTGCTCGATGGCTTCCGGCCGCAGGTGCTGCATCTGCATTCCTGGAGCGACCGCTGCGGCCTGTCGCATGTGCTGGCGGCCCGGGCCCGTGGCATCCGGGTGGTGATGACGGTGCATGCCCCCGGCTTCACCTGCCTGCAGGGCAGCCTGCGCTTCCGCCGCCGACGGCCCTGTGATGGCCGCATCGATGACCGGCGCTGCACCGACTGTCGCCTGGTGAACGGTGGGATGCCGGCACCGCTGGCGGCCCTGCTGGCCTGCCAGCACGGTTGGCCCCTCACCAGCGACAGTCCCGGTCGCCTGGCCCATGTGCTCACCGCCCGGCCGCTGACGGCCGCCTTCCGCCGGGGTTGGCAGCGCCTGCTGCCAGAAGTGGCGGCGTTCCATGTGCTGGCCCGCTGGAGTGCCGAGGTGCTGCAACGCAACGGTGTGGCCGCCGACCGTCTGCATCTGGTGCGCAGTGCCGGCCCGGCGCCGCTGCCGCCCCGGCCGCGATCGCCCCGGGCTGACGGTCCCATGCGTTTGGTGTGGTGGGGCCGCTGCGCTGAGGTCAAGGGGGTGCATCTGCTGGTGGAGGCGATCCGGCAGTTGCCGCCCCAGCTGCCGTTGCAGCTGGACCTCTGGGGTCCCGGCTGGGACAGCGCCTACGGTCGCCGGCTGCAGCGGCGCCTGGGCGCTGACCCGCGCGTGCGCCACCGGGGCTGCCTGGCGCCGGCAGAGCTGCTGCCGCGGCTGGCCGGCTACGACCTGGGGCTGCTGCCGTCCCTCTGGCCCGAGACCGGCCCCCTCACCCTGCTGGAGGCCTTCGCCGCCGGGTTGCCCGTGGCCGGCAGCGACCTGGGGGGCATTGCCGAATGGATCAGCGACCACGGTGGTGGTGTGCTGCTGCCCCCCACGGTGTCGGCCTGGCGCCTGTTCCTCGGTGCCATGGCCCGGGGTGAGCGGCCGCTGCCGGCCCCCGCCCGTCCACCGGGTCGCACGGTCGCCACCCTGGCCGAGGAGCTGCGGCCCCTTTACGGCCCATGACCCAGCGCCCCCCGGCCCCGTGTCTGATCGTGCTGGCCTCCCTGGCCCGGGAGGGCTGTCCGGTGCTGGCCCTGCAGCTGGCCCGCCACTGGCGTGACCAGGGGCTGTCCGTGCGGGTGCTCACGTTTTTCAGCGGGCCCGATGATCTGGCGCCGGCCTTTGCCGCCGCCGGGGTGCCGGTGCGCCAGCTGCAGCTCGACCGCGGCCCCGGCCGA
>CAMASU010000019.1 GCA_945861105.1 Synechococcus sp. UW140 | reverse complement strand
GGGGGGAATGGGCAGAGCCCGTATGGATGGCCGGAATCCCGGCCTTGTCAATGTAACGGATGTTTGCGCGTTTGTCACCCTGTGTGACGGGGCTTCTCAGGCTCGGCTCCCCGTTCAGGCTTGTTAGGGTCAGGCCTGCCCTGCCGCTCCGGTGCAACACCAGCGTGTCCTGCTGATCCGGCTGCCGTGCAACCCGATCTTTCCGATCGGCCCGGTCTACCTGGCGGACCATCTGCACAAAGCCTTCCCGGGTCTCGAGCAGCGCCTGCTTGATCTGGCCGCCGTGCCGCTCATTGATGTGGACCGGGTGCTGCGCACCACCATCACGGCCTTCAGGCCGTCCCTGCTGGTGTTTTCGTGGCGAGACATCCAGATTTATGCGCCGGTCGATGGTCGGGGGGGCAACCCGCTGCAGCATTCCTTCGAGGTCTTCTACGCGAGCCATCCCCTGCGCCGTCTGCGGGGGGCCCTCGGTGGCCTGCGTCTGATGGGGTCGTTCTATGGCGAACTCTGGCGCAACCTCCGCCTGATCCGCCGTGGCCGTCGCTGGGCCCGGCGGTTCACTCCGGGGGCCGAAGCCGTCGTCGGCGGAGGTGCCGTGAGTGTGTTTTACGAACAGCTCGGCCGACGCCTGCCTGCAGGAACCATCGTCTCGGTGGGGGAGGGGGAGACCCTCCTGGAGCGACTGATCCGTGGCGAGTCGATCCATGGGGAGCGGTGCTTCAGGGCCGGTGAACCGCCCCGCCCCGGCCTGATCCACGAGCAGCCGGCCGGATTCGTCAAGACCGCCTGCGACTACGACCACATTGCTGCCATCTGGCCCCAGCTCGACTGGTACCTCGATGCGGGCGATTTCTACGTCGGCGTCCAGACCAAGCGAGGCTGTCCCCATAACTGCTGCTACTGCGTCTACACGGTCGTCGAAGGCAAGCAGGTGCGGGTCAACCCCGTCGCCGAGGTGGTCGATGAGATGCGTCAGCTTTACCGCCGGGGCGTGCGGGCCTTCTGGTTCACCGACGCCCAGTTCATCCCGGCCCGTCGCTACATCGACGACACCAAGGAGCTGTTGCGTGCCATCCAGGCCGCGGGCCTCAGCGACATCCGCTGGGCGGCCTACATCCGTGCCGACAACATCGACGCCGAGCTGGCCGAGCTGATGGTGGCCACCGGCATGGACTACTTCGAGATCGGCATCACCTCCGGTTCCCAGGAGCTGGTGCGCCGCATGCGCATGGGCTACAACCTCCGCACCGTCCTCGAGAACTGTCGTCTGCTGGCCAGGGCGGGTTTTCGTCGTCATGTGTCGGTCAACTACTCGTTCAACGTCATCGACGAGCGTCCCGAGACCATTCGCCAGACGGTCGCCTACCACCGCGAGCTGGAGCGCATCTTCGGCGCCGATCTGGTGGAGCCAGCCATCTTCTTCATCGGCCTGCAGCCCCACACCCACCTGGAGGAGTACGGCTTCGCCCAGGGGATGATCCGCCCCGGCTACGACCCCATGAGCATGCTGCCCTGGACCGCTCGCCAGCTTCTCTGGAACCCGGAACCCATGGGCAGTGTCTTCGGCCGTATCTGCCTGGAGGCTTTCGCCACTAACCCGGCGGATTTCGGCCGCACGGTGATGGCCCTGCTGGAACGGGATTACGGCTGTGCCCCCCTGGACGAAGCCCTCAGTGCGCCGATCAGCGGCCGGCCGGCCCTCGCCCGCGCCTACCGCTGATTCCCCAGACCACGGCAAGAATCCCCAGGCTTGCCAACCCCGTCACACTTCCCACGGGGTTGGGCGGTTGTCCTGGGCCGCTGAGCCAGGCCACGGCCCCGGGCCTCAGCTCCAGCAGGGCCTGGCTGAGCAGGAACCAGCCCCCCACCAGCCCCCCGTGGAGACCGACGGCTCCCCAGAGCAGGCCCCCGTCGCAGCGTCGGCGCAGGGCCAGCACCAGCCCCAGCAGCACCAGCCCCGCCAGCAGTGGCCCACGGCCCCCGCCTTCGGCCCCCATCCACGGATGCACCAGGGCAAAAACCAGTGCCTGCAGCACCAGGGCCCGACGTCGATCCGTCAGCCGCGTCAGTTCCTCCAGCAGCCAGCCCCGGAAGATCAGTTCCTCGGCGAACCCCACCCCCAGCAGCAGGGCCAGGGCATTGACGCTCTGGCCGGCCGTGGCCGCCTTCCCCAGGCTGGCCGAGCCGCTCAGCAGCAGTCCACCGCCCACGAGCAGCAGCAGCAGCAGGGCCACCGCCAGACCGCGGGCGAAGCTCGCCAGCACCGCCGGCCCAGGGCCGGCCACCCCCAGCGTCCGCCAGGGATGCTCCTGCCCCAGCACCCGGCGCAGCCGCCGCGGCAGCACCAGCACCAACAGGGCAAAGCTCACCAGGGTCCCCAGCAGATCCACCTGGTCGGGCCTCAGGCCCGGCAGCACCAGGGGCAGGGGGCGCACCAGCAACCAGCCCACGGCCACCAGGGCCGGCAGCAGCAGCAGGGTGCCCCACCAGCGGGGGCCAGCAGCCGTCATTCCTCGGGCTCGATGGTGCTGGTGAGACCCTTCGACTTGAGGCTTTCGCTGTAGAACTCGGCCGGTTCAAGGTCGCAGACGATGACCAGCCCCACCCCGGTGTTGTGGGCTTCGAGCATCACCGCCACGGCGTCCTGTTCACTCAGCTGCGGCACCACCTGCCGGAGGGTGGCGATCACATATTCCATCGTGTTGACCGGGTCGTTGTGCAGCAGCACCCGGTAACGGGGAGAGGGTTTGCGGACCCGCTGCACCTCCCGATCGATGACCGTGGTCGTTTCCATGGGGGGCATCGTAGGGAGTCAGGCCTTGGCCAGGGCGCGGACGCGGGCCATCGCCTCGTCGACATTGGCGCGGCTGTTGAAGGCCGAAAGCCGCACATAACCTTCCCCTGCCGCACCGAACCCACTGCCCGGGGTGCAGACCACATGGGCCTGCTGCAGCAGTCGGTCGAAGAATCCCCATGAGTCGAGACCCTCGGGGGTCTTCACCCAGACGTAGGGGGCATGCTCGCCACCATGCACCTCCAGTCCGGCGCCCGCAAGTTCGCGGCGGATGATCGCGGCGTTCTCCATGTAATGGGCCACAAGCTGCCGCACCTGCCGTTGGCCGTCCTCGGAATAGACGGCTTCGGCCCCCCGTTGGACGATGTAGCTGACCCCGTTGAACTTGGTGCTCTGGCGCCGGTTCCAGAGGCCCCAGAGTTCCACCTCCTCGCCCGCGGCGGTGCGGCCGCAGAGGCCGCGGGGCACCACGGTGAAGGCGCAGCGGGTGCCGGTGAAGCCCGCGGTCTTGGAGAACGAACGCAACTCGATGGCGCAGGAGCGGGCCCCCTCGATCTCGTAGATCGATCGGGGCAGTTCCGGATCCTGGATGAAGGCCTCGTAGGCGGCATCGAACAGGATCAGCGCCCCGTGGGCCCGGGCGTAGTCAACCCACTGCTGCAGCTGCTGCCGACTGGCCACCGCCCCGGTGGGGTTGTTCGGGAAGCAGAGATAGATCAGGTCCACCGGTGAGGGCGGCAGGGGGGCCTCAAAGCCGTTGGCGGCCGTCAGGGGCAGGTAGGTGAGTCCGCCGTAGCGGCCGCCGTCATCGGCCTCGCCCGTGCGACCGGCCATCACATTGCTGTCCACGTACACCGGATAGACCGGATCGGTGACGGCGATGCGGTTGTCGGGTCCGAGGATGTCGAGGATGTTGCTGCTGTCGCATTTTGAGCCGTCCGAGACGAAGATCTCATCGGCACTGATGTCGCAGCCGCGGGCCTGGAAGTCGTGGCGGGCGATCGCCTCCCGCAGCCAGCCATAACCCTGTTCAGGGCCGTAGCCGTGGAAGCCATCCTGGCGACCCATGGCGGCCACGGCGTCGGTCATCGCAGCGACGCAGGCCGCGGGCAGGGGTTCGGTCACATCACCGATGCCCAGGCGGATCAGTGCCGCCTCGGGCTCGGCTGCGCTGAAGGCCTTCACCCGGCGGGCAATCTCGGGAAACAGATAACCCGCCTTGAGCTTGAGGTAGTGGTCGTTGACCTGAACCATTGGTGACGCGGCTCGCCGTCGCGGCATTGTGGGCCATGGCCTCCAGGGTCGGAGCCCCCCCTGCCGCCGATCCCTAGATTGGACCCAGCGGGCGGTGAGGAACGGCCATGCTCTTCCCCCCTCCAGCGACCGATCGTCGGGCCACCCCGCCCCTGCCGGTCGGTGATCTCATTGATGCCGGGCTCAGCCGACCGGGCCGCTACCTCGGCCTAGAGCGCGGTGTCGAACCACGATCCTGGGACCGCGCATCGGTGCGCTGGGTGCTGGCCTACCCCGAGCTCTACGAGATCGGTGCCAGCAACACCGGGCACATCATTCTCTATTCGATCCTCAATGCCCAGCCCCGGCAGCTCTGCGACAGGGCTTACCTGCCGGCGCCGGACCTGGCCTCACGCCTGCGCCAGCGGCAGCTGCCCCTCTTCGCCGTCGAAAGCCAGCGGCCGCTCGCGGCCTTCGACCTGATCGGCTTCAGCCTCAGCTACGAGCTGGGGGCCACCAACCTGCTCGAGATGCTCGACCTGGCGGGCCTGCCCCTGCGGGCTGCTGACCGGGTTGATGGACCCCTGGTGTTCGCGGGGGGGCAGACCGCCACCAGCAATCCCGAGCCCTATGCCGACTTTCTTGACTTTGTTGCCCTCGGCGACGGGGAGGAGCTGCTGCCTGAAATCGGGCTGGTGATGGAGGAAGGGCTGCAGGCCGGCCTCCCCAGGGCCGAACTGCTGCGCGACCTGGCCGCCGTTCCCGGCGTGTATGTGCCGTCCCTGGGCCGCCATCCGGTGCGCCGTCGCACCGCGGTGCCGATCCCGTATTACGCGATGGGCCTGGTGCCCAACGTCGAGACGGTCCACGACCGGCTCACGGTCGAGATCCGCCGCGGCTGCACCCGGGGCTGCCGGTTCTGTCAGCCCGGCATGCTCACCCGCCCGGCCCGCGACGTGGATCCCGTCGAGGTGGTGGAGGCGGTCGAGGAGGGCATGCACCGCACCGGCTACAGCGATTTTTCGCTGCTCTCGCTCAGCTGCAGCGATTACCTCGCCCTGCCGGCGGTGGGCATGGAGCTGCGCAATCGGCTTCAGGACCACAACGTCAGCCTGGCGTTGCCCAGCCAGCGCATCGACCGTTTCGATGCCACCATCGGTCACATCCTCGGCGGCGCGCGCCAGGGCAGCCTCACCTTTGCCCCTGAGGCCGGCAGCCAGCGCCTGCGCGACATCATCAACAAAGGACTCAGTGACGCCGACCTCGAGCGGGGCATCCGCAGCGCCATGGAGCAGGGCTGGCGCAAGGTCAAGCTCTATTTCATGATCGGCCTCCCCGGAGAGACCGACGCTGATGTCATCGGCATCGGCGACACGGTCGAGCGGCTGCAGCGGTCCATGGCCGAGCTGGGGCGTCTGCAGCTGACCCTCACCATCAGCAATTTCACACCCAAGCCCCACACGCCCTTCCAGTGGCACACCGTGTCCACGGTGGAACTGCGGCGGCGCCAGCAGTTGCTGCGCCAGCGCTGCAACACTCTGCGGGGGGTGAAACTCAACCTCACGGATGTGCGCCTCTCGGAAATCGAGAACGTGATCGGCAGGGGGGACCGCCGCCTCGCCGATGTCATTGAGCAGGCCTGGCGGGCGGGTGCCGGCATGGATGCCTGGTTCGACACCATTGACCGCACCCATGCCGCCTGGCGGCAGGCCCTGGATGGGGCCGGCCTGGGGCACCAGATGCGGGACCTGGAACTCGGGGACTGGGTCGACCTGCAGACCCTGTCGCTGGAGGAGCGACGCCGACGCTGTGATGCCCCACTGCCGTGGGACCACATCGACTCCGGGGTCTCGAAGGCCTGGCTGGCGGAAGACCTGGAACGGGCCCTGGCGGCCACGGTGGTGCCCGACTGTTCCTTTGAGGGCTGCAGCCAGTGCGGGGTCTGCGGGGAGGGACTCGGCCACAACGTGGTGGTGGAGCCGCCACCACCCCCGCCGCCGGCTCCCCCCCGGCGGCCGCCGTCCGAGCAGGTGTGCCGTCTGCGCTTCCGCTTCGCCAAGACCGGGGCCATGGCGCTGTTCAGCCATCTCGACCTGGTGCGGCTGCTGGAGAGGGCCCTGCGCCGCTCTCGGCTCCCCTGCAGCTTCAGCGGCGGCTTCCATCCCCTGCCGCGACTGCAGATCGGCCTGGCCCTGCCCCTCGGGGTGGAGGGGGATGGCGAATGGCTTGATCTGATCTTCACCGAGGCCGTGGATCCCGACGAGGCCCTGCGACGGCTGGCGGGTCAGCTGCCCGAGGGGCTGGCCCTGCTGCAGGCCCAGGTGGTGCCCCTGCGGGGGAAGTCCCTGGCCCAGCAGATCTGTGCGGCCCACTGGACTCTTGAGCTGTCGCCGGTGGCTGCGGACCCTGGCGAAAGGGCCTGGCAGGAGGTCTGCGGCGAACTGCTGGGCAGCGACCGTCTGCCCTGGTCCGGTGAGGACGCCACGGGCCGTGCGGTGCGACTGGACCTGCGACCCCTGCTGCAGGATCTGCACTGGCTGGGGTGGCAGCCCCAGGGGGTGGTCCTTGGGCTTGAGAGTGCGGTGCAGGGCAACGGCCGCAGTCTCAAACCGAATCAGTTGCGCGATCTGCTGGCCGATCGCCTTGGCCGTCCCCTGGAGCTGCGCCGGCAGCGCCGCAGGGCCCTGGTGCTTGCGTGCTAACGTTCAGAAGTGACGGAAGATCCGTCGGGCCGCGGCAGTTCCAACGATTTGACGAAGGATCCCGCCGAACGCCCTGCTGCCCTCCGCCACCGGATCCAAGGTTCACACGGATCCTGACTGTTTCTGGGAGCAGCTGGTCTCCCCGGGACAACGACGTTCAGCTTGCGGATCCTTGTGGTCTTGGCGGCAACGTCTGGCCTGATTGATCAGTTTTTGTGCCTCGCGGCATCCAAGTCTTCTGCCATCCGACCCCGTCGGGACCTGGCTTTCCAACCTCCACTCCATTTCCGGTGATCCCGTGAGGGGTTGCCTCAGCCCATGCCACAGCAGATTGTGATCGCTGAGCAACTGCGCATCGCCGCAGTGCTCAGCGACGAACGGGTTGACGAGCTCATCGTTGCCCAGGGGCGCCATCAGATCGGTGATGTCTATCTCGGTACTGTTGAAAATGTCCTGCCCGGCATTGATGCTGCCTTCGTCAATATCGGAGAGAGCGAGAAAAATGGTTTCATCCATATCACCGATCTGGGCCCCCTGAGGCTGCGCAAGGGAGGCGCCGGAATCACAGAGCTGCTTGAGCCCCGCCAGAAGGTGCTGGTTCAGGTGATGAAGGAGCCCACCGGCACCAAGGGTCCCCGTCTCACGGGCAATCTCTCCCTGCCCGGTCGCTACCTGATTCTTCAGCCCCATGGGCAGGGGGTGAACGTCTCGCGGCGGATCGGCGGGGAGGCCGAGCGCAACCGCCTGCGGGCCCTTGCCGTGCTGATCAAGCCCCCTGGCACCGCCCTGCTGGTGCGCACCGAGGCCGAAGGGGTGCCGGAAGAGCAGATCATCGACGATCTCGAAGGGCTGCTGCGCCAGTGGGAGGCGATCCAGCAGGCCGCCGAGACGGCCCAGCCGCCGGTGCTGCTGAACCGCGACGAAGACTTCGTTCACCGGGTGCTGAGGGATCTCTACAACCCCGAGGTCATCAGGATCGTGGTGGACTCCCAGGAGGCCCGCGCCCGGGTGCTCGCCTTCCTGGGGCCTGACCAGGGCAGCCTGATCGTCGAGCACCACGACGAGTCGACCGACCTGCTGGAGCACTTCAAGGTCCACGCGGCCATCCGTGATGCCCTCAAGCCCCGGGTTGATCTGCCTTCGGGCGGCTACGTGATCATCGAGCCCACCGAGGCCCTCACGGTGGTTGACGTCAACTCCGGCTCCTTCACCCGGTCGGCCAACGCCCGCGAGACGGTTCTCTGGACCAACTGTGAGGCGGCCACGGAGATTGCCCGGCAGCTCAAGCTGCGCAACATCGGTGGTGTGGTCATCGTCGATTTCATCGACATGGAGTCGCGCCGGGATCAGCTTCTGCTGCTGGAGCACTTTGTCGCGGCCATGCGGGATGACAAATCCCGGCCACAGATTGCCCAGATCACGGAACTGGGCCTGGTCGAGCTGACCCGCAAGCGCCAGGGCCAGAACATCTACGAGCTCTTCGGTCGGGCCTGCCCCAGTTGCGGCGGCCTGGGCCATGTCGTCACCCTGCCCGGTCGGGACACCCTGCTCCCCCTGGCGAGCCTTCCCGGCCTGGTGCGGTCGGTGGCTTCGGCCCGTGCTGAGGTCACCAGTCCCACGGCCGAGGGAGGCGGGCGCCGCCGTCGCCGTGGCGGACGTGGAGGTGGCGGCGAAGCCATCGCCGAGCTGTCCCACGAAGACCAGGACCAGGTCAGCGCCCCTGCCACCGCCGGGGCCCCGATGGCAGGGGAACCCCGCCGGGTCGAACCCGAGCTGCTGGCTGTTTCCATGGATGACACCCAGGAGCTGGTCTATGGCTGGATGGGGCTCAGCCCGGCCCTGCTGGCCGACCCGCCACCGGCGGATCGCAACAATGTCATTGTCCGTGTGGTGCGCCCCGGGATGGAATCGGCGGAGTTGCTGGAGGAGGCCCGGCAGGAGCTCAGCTCCTCCGGTGGCCGCCGCCGCCGCCGGGGGCGAGGTGGTGACGGGCGTCAGAACGGCTCAGGCTCCGGCCGTGGTGACGAGGGCGTCCTAGAGCCCCTGCCGATGGTGGCCATCACCCCCCTGGAAATCTTCGACATCCCGATGGAACCCGACACCTCTGTGGTGGTTGAGACCGTCGCCGTCGCCGTCGCCGCCGCCCCCGCACCCGAACCCGCCGAAGCCGAACCCACGGAGGCGGAACCTGAGGAGACCGGCCCGGGCCGCCGTCGTCGCCGCCGCTCATCCGCCAGCTGAGACCTTGGGGCTGGGGGATTCCTGGGCAGGAGTCGATGAGGTGGGGCGGGGCTGTCTGTTCGGCCCTGTCTTTGCCGCTGCCGTGGTGCTTGATGCGGCGGCGGCGATCGAGCTGGCTTCCCTGGGGGTGACCGACAGCAAGACACTCACGGCCCGTCGCCGCCAACGCCTGCTGCCCTTCATCCAGGCCAGCGCCCTGGCTTGGGGGGTGGGTCAGGCTTCAGCCCGGGAGATCGATGCCCACGGCATCCGTGCCGCCACCGAGCTGGCGATGTTGCGGGCCCTGCAACGGTTGCCGCAACCCGTTCCACCCGTGCGGGTTGATGGCGTGCTGCCCCTGCGGCTGTGGACGGGCCCCCAGACCTGCCTCGTGCGTGGAGATCAGCTCGATGGGGCCATCGCCGCCGCCAGCATCGTGGCCAAACAGGCCAGGGATGCGCTGATGGATCGGCTGGACCATCGCTGGCCGGCCTATGGCCTGGCAGCCCACAAGGGCTATGGCACCGAACGCCACCGCCAGGCCCTGGCCGAGCACGGTCCATGCCCGCTCCATCGCCTCAGTTTTCTCAGATCGTGGCGGCAGGGGGGTGACCACAGCCGGAGTCGTCGCACCACCGATGAAAGTCCCGCACCAGCTGCTGGCCCACTCGGCCCTTGATCGAGAGCAGGATGCCGTTGAGCAGGGATTCGCCGGTGGCCTCCAGGACCCGGGAGGGAATCAGCCGCAGCACGGCGGGTTGGCTGACACTCACCTGCAGCTCTGCGCTTCCCCGCAGACCATCACCGGCCACCTCCAGCCAGGAGCCCAGCCGCAGGTCGAAGTCGTCCTCAATCCCCGGCACCCCCTGCAGTTCGCAGGCTGTGGAGCGAAGCTCCAACCGCCCAGGCTCCCGATCAACCTTCAGTTCCACCAGTGGCACGATCTTCAGCTGGAACAACTGCAGCGGTGTGACCGCGTAGCGATAACGGCCAGGCCCCAGGGGCGTGAGCTGCTCCGGACTGAGCAGCGATCCAACAACCCGACGCTCGTCCGTGAGGTAGTCGGCCAGCCGTTCCGACGACCGTTGCACGGGCAGGTCAAGGTTCTGCACGGCACTGAAGGCCAGGGGCATTGGCCGATGCAGGTCTTTTGAACGATTCTATCCGGTATGACACATCCACTCCCCCAGACCATCGCCTTCCTCGGCCCCGCCGGGACCTATGGCGAACAGGCCAGCCGCCGGCTGGCCGTGCTCCTCGGTGCGCCCGAGGTGACCCTTCAGCCCCAGGTGGGCATCCGCAACGTGATTCAGGCGCTCCAGGAGGGGCGCTGCGACGCCGCGGTGGTGCCTGTCGAAAATTCCGTCGAGGGGGGTGTCACCACCTGTCTCGATGTCCTCTGGGAGTCTGGTCTTGCCGGTGCCGAGCCCCTTGGCATCGAGCGGGCCCTCGTCCTGCCGATCCGCCATGCCCTGCTCTCGGAAGGCGATCTCGACCAGATCAGCGAGGTGTTATCCCATCCCCAGGCCCTGGGGCAGTGCAGTCTCTGGTTGCAGCAGCACCTGCCGGCGGCGCTGCAGCTCAGCACCAGCTCCACCGCGGAGGCCGCCCGCATGGTGAGGGGATCCCGCTTCCGTGCGGCGATCGCCTCCCGCCAGGCAGGCCAGGAGCACGGCTTGCCGGAGAGGGCCTATCCGATCAATGACCAGCCGGGGAACTGCACCCGCTTCTTGTTGTTGCGGCGTCTGCCCCGGGGGGGCAGCGTTGGGGCCGTGGGCGTTGGTCAGGCCACCAGCCTGGCTTTTTCGCTGCACAGCAATGTCCCCGGCGGCCTCGTGGGGGCCCTGCACTGCTTCGCCGCCAGGGATCTGAACATGAGTCGGATCGAGTCGCGGCCATCCAAGCGAGAGCTCGGGGAATATGTGTTCTTCGTCGATCTTGAGACCGACGGTCAGACCGACGCCCTCAATGATGCGCTCGACGCCCTGGCCCCCCTGTGTGAGCGACTCGTCTGCTTCGGCAGCTATCCGATTGAGGACGGCACCTTGGGAGATCTGCGGGAAGACGGTCAGCCCTGATCGCTGTCGATGGTTCGGCTGGCATCAGCCAGCTGAAGCCTGAACACTCCGAACTGCATCAGACCGGTGCCGAAGGCCCACCACATCAACAGGATGGTGGGCACTTCCCTCAGGGCCTTGATGATGCCCCTCGGCCCGTGGCGCAGCACGGCCAGGGGACGCCGCACCCCTTCCAGGATCGAATCAGACCAGGAGGGCAGGGTCTCGGTGCTCCAGTCGGCCCACTCAGGGGCGGCAGCGTTGACCGCAGCCTCGGCGCGGGCCAGATCGCGGCACACCTCACGGATGCTGGCGAAGGGTGGGTGGGCCCACTGCACCTGCAGCTGCTCCAGCACCCAGGCCTCCAGGGGGGAGTAGGGACGGCCCTGGTTGTCACGGCGGTTCCAGTCGGCGGCGACCAAACGCCCTCCGGGGCGCAGCACCCGGAGCAGTTCTGCGGCAAACCGTTGCTTGTCCGCGATGTGGGGAGCTGCCTCCACGGTCCAGACGGCCTCCACACTGCCGTCGGGGAGGTCCAGGGCCAGGGCATCCATCACCTGGAAGTGGCAGTCGAGATCATCTGGGGTCAGGGAACGGGCGCGATCGATCTGACCGGGGCTGATGCTGATGCCGATCACCTTGAGTCCGAACTCCCGGGCCAGCAGACGGCTGCTGCCGCCGATGCCACAGCCGACGTCGAGAACGGTGGCCCCGGGGGCCAGCTGGTCGAGGCCTCCCCAGAGGGCCAGTTTCCTCACAAAATCCACCTTGGCCTGCCGAAAATCCCGCCTGCCCGCCGGGCGGCCGTAATGGCCAAGGTGGATGTGTTCGCCCCAGAGGTCCTCCAGGAGACCGTCACGGGTCCAGTCGTCATAGGCAGCAGCGACGCTCTTGCCGCCGCGAAAGCGACGGGGCGCTCGATACCAGAGCCAGAGGCCAAGGGCAACGGAAACGACAGCAACGATGGCGACCGCAATCAGGACGCTGAGGAGCTGAGGAAGGATCATCCGTCGCCCAGATCCCTGAGGGTGTCCTGCAGGACCGTGCGGGCCGCCAGTTGCCGACGGGTGTGGTCAAGGAGCTCGAATTCCCGCTGCAGACGATCTGTAGTTGACGTCATCTCAAGAAGCAGCTGCTGCTGATCGGCCACGGGACCGCCCAGATGGCCGCCGATCCAGAACGACAGTTCCCTCGGCAGATCGGGCAGGTCCTCTGGCAGTGCTGATGGATTTCCCAATAACTTTCCAGAAAGATCAACAACATCGTGCAGAGCCTTGCGCACCTGGTCTGCAAGCTCATCCAGATCGTCATTGACGGGCTCGTCCTCGATCCAGCTCACCAGGCCGACCATGAAGGGCGTCTGACGAGTGATATTCAGCACCCTGAACCGCTGTTGGCCGAGGGTCACAATGTTGCTGCGATCATCTTCTTGTGTTTGATGCTGCAATATTTCTGCGCAGCAGCCGATGGTCGCCATGCTTTTGGTTTCGGGGTCCCAGCGGACAACACCAAAGCGTCGGTCTCCTTCGAGCACCGTTCGCAGCATCATGCGGTAGCGGTGCTCAAAAATATGGAGGGGCAGCACTTCCTGCGGGAACAGCACCACATCCGGCAGGGGGAAAAGGGGTAACTCCCGCATGGCCAGGTCTGTCATGGCGAGAGACGCTTCGGAGCCATCCTAGAAGCGTGGCCGCTCCAGCGTGGGCTTGGGATGCCATGGCTGCGGAGCGGCGTCACGATGGGCGGACTTGATCAGAGCTTGACTTCGATGTCGACGCCGCTCGGCAGATCAAGCTTCATCAAGGCGTCGATGGTTTTCGACGAAGGGTTGTAGATGTCAATGATGCGACGGTGGGTGCGTGTTTCGAAGTGCTCACGGGAATCTTTGTCCACGTGGGGCGAGCGCAGCACGCAATAGATTTTGCGCTTCGTCGGCAGAGGAATGGGGCCGATGGCCGTTGCGGCTGTGTGGTCGGCGGTGTCAATGATTTTGTCGCAGGACAGATCAAGCATGCGGCGATCAAACGCCTTGAGTCGGATGCGGATCTTCTGCTGGGAAATGGTGGCAGCCATGGACTTCTGAGAATGAAGGGATCGTCTGACGCCTTGGCGTCAACGTTGGGTTGTCAAGGTGCGGTTCAGGCCGGTGGCCCAGGACTGGGCCACCGGCGATCTTGAGCAGCAGCCGGAACGGCTGCTGCGGCGGGTCACTCGATGATCTTGGAAACGACGCCGGCACCGATGGTTCGGCCACCTTCGCGAATGGCGAAGCGCATGCCTTGCTCAATGGCAACGGGGCAGATCAGTTCGGCGGTCATCTTGATGCG
>CAMASU010000018.1 GCA_945861105.1 Synechococcus sp. UW140 | reverse complement strand
CGAGCCGCTGCGACCCCGGCTGGTGGGGGTGCTGATCAGCGGCCTCACCTTCCAGGGGGAGCAGTGGCGGCTGGCGACGGTGGGGTCATGGGCGGTGGCCGGCCGGCGACCACCGGCCGAGGCCATCGCGGCAGAGCTGCAGACCTTCTGCCGGGACCTGCTGGCGGCACAGGAGTGCCGGGCCGACGACCCGGCGGCGTAACCGTTCGCAACCCTGGCAGCAGCGATCGGGAAAGGCGGCATAAGGTGGCCGTTCCCGTTCCGCGTCAAGAGGATCCATGGCCGTGGCCCTCGCCTCCCAGCTCCGTGAAGGGACCAAGAAGTCCCACACAATGGCCGAGAACACCGGCTTCGTGAGCTGCTTCCTGAAGGGAGTGGTCGACAAGCTCAGCTATCGCACCCTGGTGGCTGACCTGTACTTCGTGTATGCGGCCATGGAGAAGGCCATCGAGGAGCACCGCAGCCATCCCGTGCTGGCTCCGATCGCCTTCGAACAGCTGAACCGCCGCGGGGCCCTTGAACGCGATCTGGCCTTCTACTTCGGCGCCGACTGGCGCCAGCAGATCCGCCAGAGCCCGGCCTGCGCCGCCTACGTGGCCCGCATCGAAGAGCTGAGCGCCAGCGCCCCCGAACTGCTGGTGGGCCACCACTACACCCGCTATCTGGGGGACCTCTCCGGCGGCCAGATCCTGAGCGCCATCGCCAGCAAGGCCATGAACCTCAGCGATGGCCAGGGGCTCGCCTTCTACCGCTTCGAAACGATCGACGACGAGAAGGCCTTCAAGACCACCTATCGGTCTGCCCTTGATGCCCTGCCGGTGGACCAGGCCATGGCCGACCGGATCGTGGCCGAGGCGAATGAAGCCTTCAGGCTCAACATGCACATGTTCCAGGAACTGGAAGGCAACTTGGTGGCCGCCATCGGCAAGGTGCTGTTCAGCTTCCTGACCCGCCGCCAGCGCCAGGGCAGCACCGAGGTCGTGGCGGCCGCCTGAGCCTGTCGGTGACCGACCGGCCGCTGCGGTTTCTCGTCCCGGGCACGGGGCTGCGGTTTCGCAGCGGCGGTCTTGCGGTCGAACTGCAGAGTGCGCGGCTCTGCGAAGGCCTGGCCCCCGAGGTGCAGGTGGTCACCTATCGGGTGCGGGAGTCTGGCCGTCCGTTTCTCGACGATCTGCTGCAGCAGGAGCTGCCCCCCGGCGACGCCCTCTGGGTGGTGAGCTGGGGTTTTGACGTGCCGCGGTTGCTGCGGCGGCTCCGGGGCCGGCCGGTGCTGTATCACGCCCACAGCAGCGGCTATGGCTTTGATCTGCCGCCGGGGGTGCCGGTGCTGGCGGTGAGCCGCAACACCCTCGGCCACTGGGGTGACCGGGCCCCCCGCCAGCCCCTCGAGCTGGTGCCCAACGCCCTGGATCCGGCGTTTCTGGCCCCGGCACCGCCGGAACCCGCCGGCGGCCGACCCGTGCAGGTGCTGCTGCAGACCCGCAAGAGCAGCCACTACCTGCGGCGCCAGCTGGTGCCGGCCCTGCGGCGGCGGGGCCTGGCGGTGGAAGAGGTGGGGGGCTGGGTGCCCGACCTGGCGGCCCTGTTCCGCCGCAGCCGGGTGGTGCTCTACGACTCGGCTGATTACTGGCGGTCGGTGGGGGTGAGCGAGGGCTTCGGCCTGCCGCCCCTCGAGGCCCTGGCCTGCGGTTGCGTCGTGTTCAGCAGCCTCAACCATGCCCTGGCCGACAGCCTCGATCCCGGGGTGGTGGGCTGGCAGCTCGGCGCCGGCAGCCTGGAAGGGGACATGCAGCGCATCGCCGCGGCCGTCGACCGGCCGGCGGCCTTTCTGCCCGATCCTGACGCCCTGGGACAGCTGCTGGCCCGCCACAGCGAAGCGGCCGTGCGCGAGCGCTGGCGGATGGCGCTGGGGCGGGTGAATGAGCACTGGGATCGCCTGGCGGTGGGGGCGCAGCCGTTGCGGGCCCCGGGGACAGGCGCCCTGCGCTGGGGCCGGCGCTGGAGCCGGATCCAGCGCCGGTTCCGCCTGGGTCGGGCGCCATAGGGTGCCTGCGTGAATGCCTCCCCCGCCGCCTGGCCCTTCCCCCTGGAATGGCTCCGCCGCCGCAGCAGCACCACCGACCAGCTGCTCGAGCTGATCGGGGCCCTGCCGGCCCGGCGACGGCGGGCCCTGTGGCGCCTCATTCCCCTGTCGGTGGTGCCGGGTCTGCTGGACCTGACCCTCGTGGCAATCGGCACACGGCTGATCGGCGCCCTGGTGGGCACCCGGCTGGAAGACCGACTGCCGGGGATCCATGTCTTCGGCGGCAGCCCCGTCAGCCAGACCCTCTGGCTCATCGGCCTGTTCGTGGGCTGCGCCTGGCTGGCGTCGATGAGCAAGATCGGCCTGCAGTTCGTGCAGCAGCGGCTCACGGCGCAGATCTGGCGCGACCTGTCGGACCAGATCCATGAACGGGTGCTGCGCCAGACGTACGCGTATCACCTGACGCGCAGCACCGCCGAACTGACGACGCTGATCCTCACCAACATCCGCCAGGCGGCCAACGGGGTGATCAACCCGCTGCTGCGCATGTTCAGCGCCTCGGTGTCGATCCTGCTGCTGTCGATCGGCATTCTCTGGATCGGGCGCCTGTCGGCCTGCGTGCTGCTGGTGACGGTGGTGCTGGCCTACCTGGGCCTGTCGACCCTGGTGACCCCCTACCTGCGCCTGGCCCGCCAGCAGGGCCTGCGCCTTGATGTGCGCTCGACCCATCTGCTGCTCGAGTCGCTCTCATCGGTGCGCGACATCCAGCTCACGGGCACCGAACCACACTTTCAGCGGGCCTTTGCCGAGACCGGCGAACGGGCCCGCCGGTACACCTGGATGGCGGGGCTGCTGCCGGTGGTGCCGCGGCTGCTGATCGAACCGCTGGGGATCACGCTGATCTTCGTGATCGGGGCGGTGCCGGCCCTGCTGCACGGTGATTCCGACCGGGTGATGGGAATCCTGCCCTTTCTTGCCGCCCTGGCCATCGCTGCCCAGCGACTGACACCACCGCTGCAGGACCTGTTCCATGCCCTGACCGAACTGCGCGGCGGGCTGCCGCAGATCAGCCACACCGTTGCCCTGCTGCAGCTGCCCTGCGAACGGCTCACCCTGGGGTCCCCCGGCGTGCCCAGCCCCGCCGGCGTCTTCCCCCAGCATTCGATCCGCCTCCATGGCGTCTGGTACCGCTACCCGACGGGTGACGACTGGGTGCTGCGGGGCGTGAATCTCACAATCCCGGTGGGGGCCCGCATCGCCCTGGTGGGCAGCACCGGCAGTGGCAAAAGCACCACCGCCCAGCTGCTGCTGGCCCTGCTCAACCCCGACCAGGGTCACCTGGAACTCGATGGTCAGCCGCTCACCGCAGAGGAGGTGCCGGCCTGGCAGGCCAACTGCGCCCAGGTGCCCCAGGCGATCCAACTGCTGGATGCCAGCATCCGCGCCAACGTGGCCTTCGGCATCGACGAAGAACGGATCGACGACGACCGCATCTGGGAGGCCCTGGCGGCGGCCCAGCTGGATGACTACATCGCTGATCTGCCCTACGGGCTGCTGACTCCGGTGGGGGAGAACGGCCATCAGCTGTCGGGCGGCCAGCGTCAGCGGCTGGCCCTGGCCCGTGCCTTCTACCGCAATGCCCGGTTCCTGGTGCTCGACGAAGCCACCAGTGCCCTCGATAACCGCACCGAACACGAGGTGATCAATGCCCTCGAAGTGATCGGCCGCCGCTGCACGACCGTCGTCATTGCCCATCGTCTGAGTACGATCGCGCGCTGCGACCGCATCTTCGAATTCGAGGATGGCGTGATCAAGGCCCACGGCAGTTTCGAGGAACTGCAGCAACGCTCCGAAAGCTTCCACGACCTCGCTCGGCTCGACCGGCTCACCCCCTCCCCATGACCTCCTCCCCCAGCCGCCCGGTCGCCGAGGCCTTCGCTGCGGTGCTGCGCCAGGAGGCGGAGGCCATTGCCGCCAGCGCCTCGCGCCTCGATGCCGATGCCATCGAACGGGTGCTCACCCTGCTGTGCCAGTGCAGTGAACGCAGCGGCAAACTGGTGGTGACGGGGGTGGGCAAGAGCGGCATCGTGGCCCGCAAGATCGCCGCCACCTTCACCTCGGTGGGGCTGATGGCCCTGTATCTCAATCCCCTGGATGCCCTCCACGGCGACCTGGGGGTGGTGGGCTCAGACGACCTGGTGCTGCTGCTGTCCAACAGCGGCGAAAGCGGCGAACTGTTGCAGATGCTGCCCCATCTGCGGCGACGGGGCAGCCGTTGCGTGGCCCTCACCGGCCGACTCGACTCGACCCTGGCCCGGGCCTGCGATGCGGTGCTCGATGGCTCGGTGGATCGGGAGGTGTGTCCGCTCAACCTGGCCCCCACGGCCAGCACGGCGGTGGCGATGGCGATCGGCGATGCCCTGGCCGCCCTGTGGATGCAGCTGGAGGGGGTGTCGGCCGAAGACTTCGCCGTCAACCACCCGGCGGGTTCCCTGGGCCGTCAGCTCACCCTGACGGTGGCCGACCTGATGGTGCCCCGCGTCGACTGGCCGCCGCTGACGCCGGCTGATGACCTGGTGGCGGTGGTGGAACGGCTGACCCTCACCCCTGTGGGGGCCACCTGGGTGGAGGATCCGGCGCGGCCGGGGCGGCTGCTGGGGCTGATCACCGAAGGCGACCTGCGGCGGGCCCTGCGCAGCCACGCCGCGGCCGACTGGGCTGGCGTGTGTGCCGCCGATCTGATGACCGCCCAGCCGGTGACGGTGGCGCCCGAGCTGCGGGCGGTGTCCGCCCTGGAACGGATGGAACGGGACCCCCAGCGGTCGCTGTCGGTGCTGCCGGTGCAGCAGGCCGATGGCACGCTGGCGGGTCTGCTGCGCCTGCATGATCTGGTGCGGGCCGGCCTCGACAGCCAGGCCCAGCCGACGCCGGCACCCATCCCCCTGACCCTGCCCCGCTCCGCCGCCGCATGACCCCTCCTCTGACCCTGATCGCCGGCCCCTGCGTGCTCGAGACCCGCGAGCTGGCCCTCGAGATCGCCGGCAGCCTGGCGGCGATCTGCCGGCGGCTGGGGATCCGCTATGTGTTCAAGGCCAGTTACGACAAGGCCAACCGCAGCTCGGGCAGCTCCTTCCGCGGGCCGGGGCTGGAGGAGGGTCTGGCGATCCTGGCGGCGGTGCGCGACCAGGTGGGGGTGCCGGTGCTGACCGACATCCACGAGAGTCATCAGGCGGCGGCGGCCGCCGCCGTGGTGGATGTGCTGCAGATTCCGGCGTTTCTGTGCCGCCAGACCGACCTGCTGCTGGCGGCAGCGGCGGCGGTGGCGGGCAGCGACCGCATCGTGAACATCAAGAAGGGTCAGTTTCTGGCGCCATGGGACATGGCCCAGGTGGTGGCCAAGCTGCGGGCCGCCGGGCTGGACGATCCCCAGCGGCTGTGGCTCACCGAACGGGGCACCAGCTTCGGGTACAACACCCTGGTGGTCGATTACCGCAGCCTGCCGCAGCTGCAGGCGCTGGGCTGCCCGGTGATTTTTGACGCCACCCATTCGGTGCAGCAGCCCGGCGGCCAGGGCAGCAGCAGCGGCGGCCAGCGGGAATTTGTGGCGCCCCTGGCGCGGGCGGCGGTGGCGGTGGGGGTGGACGGGCTGTTCATGGAAACCCATCCCGATCCCGACCGGGCCCCCAGCGACGGGCCCAACATGGTGCCCCTGCACCGGATGGAGGCGCTGCTGGAGCAGCTGCTGGCCCTGCGGGCGGTGGTGACGGCCACGGGCCCGGCCCCGAGCACGTGGTGAGGCTGCAGCGGCGACTGGCGGCGGTGCAGCTGCTGGTGCTGGATGTGGACGGGGTGCTCACCGACGGGGGGCTGCTGATGACCGCCAGCGGTGAGGTGCTGCGGCGTTACGACGTGCGGGATGGGCTGGGGTTGCGGCTGCTGGCCGGGGCGGGCCTGCAGCTGGCGTTTCTGAGCGGGGCCGGCGGCGGGGCGATCGAGGCGCGGGCACGGCAGCTGGCCATCGACCGCTGCCTCACGGCCATCCGCGACAAGCAGGCCGCCCTGGCCGACCTGCAGAGCGACCTGGGGGTGGCACCGGCGGCGACGGCGGTGGTGGGCGACGACCTCAACGACCTGGCGATGCGGCCGCTGGCGGGCCTGCTGGTGGCCCCGGCCGATGCCGTGGCACCCCTGCGCCGCCAGGCCGACCTGGTGCTGCGGCGCCGGGGCGGCCACGGGGCCGTGCGCGAACTGGCGGAACGGATCCTGCGGGCCCGCGGTGCCTGGCAGGCCCTGGCCCGGGACGGCTGGCGCGACCGCAACGACTGAAGGCGCCGCCGCTGGGCGGTCCCTCAGGCCCCGTCCCAGTGGGGGCTGTGCTCGACCACGGCCCGGCAGAACGTCAGCAGTTCCTGGGGGGTCATGTCGTGCTTGGCCTCGTTGGTGCGCCAGGCGCAGATCACGAGGTCCGGTTCCGGGCGGTTGGAGCGGTGGTCAATGGTCGGCAGCATGGCGAACTGCTTCTTGTGTTCGCCGCCGTCGGCCGCCGCCTCGCGGGTGTCGTAGGTGCCGATCAACGCCCAGTCGAGCGGCTCGCCGGTCCAGTGGTCGCGGCCCCCGCAGGCCAGCACCGCCTGATGGATCGCCAGGCGGTAGTGCTGCACAGTGCCGCTGCCGCCACGCTTCTGGTCCCGCTTGCTGAGGGTGACGGCCTTGCGCTGCACCCAGCCCGGATAGAGGTGCTTCGCGGAGGCAGGGAACCAGTCGGGTGCTGGAGTGTCCATCAGGGGCAGCCCTCCGGGCCGCACCGCCGGCGGGCCTCCTCCAGCTGGGCGGCGGTGTCGACCGAAAAGGCATCGGCGTCGGTCTCGAGGCAGGCGATCGCCACATCGGCTTCGAGCAGCCGCAGCTGTTCGAGCTTCTCGGCCTGCTCGAGGGGGGATGGTGGCAGCGACGACCAGCGGCGCAGCACCTCCAGCCGGTAGGCGTAGAGACCCACATGACCCCAGTAGGGGCAGGCCCGGTGCCAGGCCTCCGGCGGCAGATCGCGCACGTGGGGCAGGGCATTGCGCGAGAACAGCAGCGCCCGGCCGCCGTGGCTGCGCACCACCTTCACCACCGCCGGGTCGTGGAGGCGCTCGGCCGCGAGCGGATAGATGGGCGTCAGCACCGGTGGATCGGCGGGACCGCTGGCCAGGGCCGCCGCGGCGAGGCTGTCGATCAGGTGGGGGTCGAGAAACGGCTGGTCCCCCTGCACATTCACGATCCAGCTGCAGCCCGGCACCAGCGCCTCGAGGGCCGGCAGGGCCGCCGCCAGGCGATCACTGCCGCTGGCGCAGTCGGCCGGCGTCATCAGCACCGGCACCCGCCCCGCCAGCCCCCAGCTCGCCACCGCCGCCGCCAGTTCGTCGCTGTCGGTGCAGAGCGCCACGGCGGCGGGCCGGCGGGCCTGCAGGCACTGTTCCAGCACCCGCTGCAGCAACGGGCGGCCGCCCACATCGGCCAGCAGCTTGCGGGGTAACCGGCTCGAGGCCAGCCGGGCCGGCACCGCCACGATCACGGCCATCAGTCGTACAGCCTCTGGGAGGCCTCGCGGGCGGCGAACCATTCGGCGGCCAGGGGTCCGCCGGCGCTGCGCTGCTCGCGGAACCAGGGGCCC
This sequence comes from Synechococcus sp. UW140, assembly GCA_945861105.1. GTDB lineage: Bacteria > Cyanobacteriota > Cyanobacteriia > PCC-6307 > Cyanobiaceae > CAIQIA01. The sequence continues at coordinate 5,680 of CAMASU010000018.1, read as the reverse complement.
CCGAGGGTCCAGTGCAGCAGCTGAGCTGCCGGATCCGGCGGCTGCACATCCACCAGGTGGTTCCAGACGCTGGGCAGGGCGCCGATGCGGTCGTCGGGTGCGAGCCAGGCGAAGCGGTGCAGGTGCAGGCCGCTGGCGGTGTTGACCAGCTCGGGGGTGAGGGCGCGGCAACGGGGGGTGTTGAACAGCATCAGCGAGCTCCAGTTCTTGCGCTCGTAGGCGCTCTGCGGTTCGCCCAGGAACTTGACCGTCTCGCGGGGCACATGGTGATGCTGCACGCACATCAGCGCGCAGGCGTCATCCCGCAGGGCCCAGAGCCCGGCGATGTCACCACGGCAGAGCATGTCGCAGTCGAGGAACAGGGCCCAGCCCTCGTAGCCGCACAGATGCGGCACCAGAAATCGGGTGAACGAGAAATCCGAGCTCTGCAGCGGATCCCGGGGCCGCCGGTGCAACCCCTGCCGTTCGAGCTGGGGCGTGATCAACGGCGTGATCGCCAGCGGTGCGCTGCTGTGCTGCACGAGCGAATCGATCAGCACGTTGGCGGCGGCCCGCTCGCGGTGGTCGACACCGATGAACAGGCGCAGGGGCAGGGACATCGACGCCGAATGGCCGCTGCCTAGTCTGCGCCCATGACCAGCTCAAGCAGCAGCACCGGCTTTCTGGCCGGCCTCAACGAGGCCCAGTCGCGGGCGGTGGGCCACCACTGCGGCCCCCTGCTGGTGGTGGCGGGGGCCGGCAGCGGCAAGACCCGCGCCCTCACCCATCGCATCGCCCACCTGCTGGGCCACCACGGTGTCGACCCCGCCGAACTGCTGGCGGTGACCTTCACCAACAAGGCCGCCCGCGAGATGAAGGAACGGCTGGAGCTGCTGCTGGCCCAGCGCCTGGCCCAGACGCAGTTCGGCCAGCCCATGGCCACCCTCTCCGAAGGGGAGCAGCGGCAGCTGCGCAGCCGCATCCATCGCGAGGTGACCCGCGACCTCTGGATCGGCACCTTCCATGCCCTCTTCGCGCGGCTGCTGCGCTTCGACATCGACAAGTACACCGACCCCGAAGGCCACAGCTGGACCCGTCAGTTCAGCATCTACGACGAAGGCGACGCCCAGAGCCTGGTCAAGGAGATCGTGACCCAGGAACTGCAGCTGGATCCCAAACGCTTCGAACCCAAGAAGCTGCGCTGGGCCATCAGCAATGCCAAGAACCAGGGCTGGCTGCCCCAGGACCTCGAAGGGCAGGAGGCCGGCCAGGGCCAGCGCGGCAAGCTGCTGGTGGAGACCTACCGGCGTTACCGGCGCGCCATGGCGGCCAACAACGCCCTCGATTTCGACGATCTGCTGCTGCTGCCGGTGCAGCTGCTGCGCCAGAACGACCAGGTGCGCGGGTACTGGCACCGGCGGTTTCGTCATCTGCTGGTGGACGAATACCAGGACACCAACCGCACCCAGTACGACCTGCTGAAGCTGCTGGTGACCGACGGCCATGATCCGGCCCTCTTCAACGACTGGCAGAACCGCTCGGTGTTCGTGGTCGGCGATGCCGACCAGAGCATCTACAGCTTCCGCGCGGCCGACTTCACGATCCTGATGGGGTTCCAGTCGGACTTCGGCGACGGTGCCAACGACGAGGCCACCCGCACGATGGTGAAGCTGGAGGAGAACTACCGCTCCACCGCCACGATCCTCGAGGCCGCCAACGCCCTGATCGCCCGCAACCGCGAACGCATCGACAAGGTGCTGCGACCCACCCGCGGGGCCGGCGAACTGATCCGCCTCACCCGCTGCGATGACGAGGTGGCCGAAGCCGAGGCCGTGGTGCAACGCATGCGCGAACTGCAGGCGGGCCACCCCGACCTGCGCTGGGGCGACATGGCGGTGCTTTATCGCACCAACGCCCAGTCGCGGGCGATCGAGGAAGCCCTCGTGCGCTGGCGGGTGCCTTACACGGTGGTCGGTGGTCTGCGCTTCTACGACCGGCGCGAGATCAAGGATGTGCTGGCCTATCTGCGGCTGCTGCTCAACCCCGCCGATTCGGTGAGCCTGCTGCGGGTGATGAACGTGCCCCGCCGCGGCATCGGCAAGACCACCATCCAGCGCCTCAGTGATGCGGCCGTTCAGCTGGGGGTGCCCCTCTGGGAGGTGGTGAACGACGCGGAGGCGGTGCGCAGCCTGGCCGGCCGCTCGGCCCGCGGGCTGCTGGGCTTCACCGAACTGCTGCGGGACCTGGGGGAGCGTGCCGCCACCGCCCCGCCGTCCGAGCTGGTGCAGCTGGTGCTCGAACGCAGCGGCTACCTGGCCGAACTGATCGCCGAGGCCACCGACGAAGCCGAAGAACGGCGCCGCAACCTGCAGGAACTGGTCAATGCCGCCCTGCAGTACCAGGAGGAGAACGAGGAGGGCGACCTGGAGGGCTTCCTGGCTTCAGCGGCCCTGGCCAGCGATGCCGACGACAAGGATCTGGCCGCCGAACGGGTGGTGCTGATGACCCTGCACGCCAGCAAGGGCCTCGAATTTCCGGTGGTGTTCCTGGTGGGGCTCGAGCAGGGGTTGTTCCCCAGCTACCGCAGCCTCGAGGATCCGGCCGCCCTCGAGGAAGAGCGGCGCCTCTGCTATGTGGGGGTGACCCGGGCCAAGGAGCGGCTGTTCCTTTCCCATGCCAGCGAACGGCGCCTCTGGGGCGGCATGCGCGAACCGGCGATCCCGTCGGCCTTCCTGGCGGAACTGCCGGAAGAGCTGATCCAGGGCGATGTGCCCCGCACCGGTGGGGCCGCCCTGCGACGGGAACAGCGCCTCGATCGCCTCACCCGCATCGACCGCGAACCGGCAGCACCGGCCCGTACCCCGGCCCGCAGCGGCCACAGCTGGAGCGTCGGCGACCGGCTGCAGCACGACCGCTTCGGCGAAGGTCGTGTCACCCACCTGTTCGGCAGCGGCGAGAAGATCTCGCTGGCCGTCAGGTTCGAGGGGATGGCACCGAAGATCCTGGATCCACGGCTGGCGCCGATCCGTCCACTGCCGTGAGGGCCGCCACCCCGGTGGCGGTGAGCACCTGCAGCAGCGGCCAGTGCAGCATCGACACGTCGAAGCAGCCCTGGAGCAGGGTGTACACCAGCACCGCCTGACCAAGGCGGCGGCTGAGGTCACTGCCCCCATCCCGGCGCCAGAGGCCGATCAGCAGCACCGCCAGCAGCGCCGCCGCCAGCAGGCCCAGCAGACCGGTGTTGCCCCACAGCTGCAGGTACAGGTTGTGGGCGTGGGTGAAGGGGCTGCCATGGATCGGCTGCTGGCAGAACGCCCCCGGCCGATGGAAACCCACCCCCCACAGCAGCCGGTTGTCGCCGCTGAAGGGCAGACCGGCCCAGCAGCCATAACCCTGCAGCCGGCCACTGTCCGAAGTCCAGTCGATGCCGATGCCGGGATGGCCCAGCAGGTTCTTGAGCCCCAGCAGGGCCAGACCGGCGCCGATGGCCAGCAGCAGCGGTCGCAGCACCGGCCGGCCCCGCCGGGACCGTTCGGCCAGCAGCACCGCCAGGCCTGCCAGCAGCGAAGCCACCAGACAGGCCCGCGATCCTGTGCGCCACATGCCCCACAGCCCCAGCAGGCCCAGGGCGGCCCCGGGCCAGCGGCGGGCCAGGGGCAACGGCAGGCTCGTGGTCCAGACGGCAGCCGCGACGGTGAGCAGCCCCAGCAGGTAAGCCCCCTGGTTCACCCCCGCCAGGGGGTTGGGGGTCCAGGGGCGGGGGCCCGCCAACAGCGCCACCGCCAGGGGCGGCAGCAGCCAGGGCAGCAGCCGCTGCCAACGGGCCACCGTCAGCCCGGTGGAGGCCACGAAGGCCAGGGCCAGCAGCAGCAGATCATCGGTCGACACCGGATGGGGCATCTCACCCCGCACCCACGGCCGCACCAGGGCCAGCAGCAGCGCCGCCAGCACCCAGTGGCGCCGGCGGTCACCAACGGGTCCATCAAGCAGCTGCAGCACCAGCCAGGCCAGCACCGCCGCCGTGCTCCAGGCCGGCGGCAGGGGCAGCAGGTACAGCACCCCCGCCAGGGCGAGCAGCGGATCCCGCAGCAGTTCGGAGCGGTTCAGCACGGCGTGTCTCCCCGGGACCCCAGCAGCCAGGTGTGATAGCGGTGGGCGGCGAAGCCGGCGGCATGGCGGCGGGCCGCCATCGCCAGCTGCCCCAGGGCGGCATCGGGCCAGCAGTGCCGGTCCAGCAGGGCCGCCAGCAGATCCACCTGCTCACGGGTCACCGGCTGGCCGGGGGCCCCCAGGTCAAAACCGTTCACCCCCGGCAGCAGCTGCTCATCCCAGCCGCCGGTGCGATTGCGCAACAAGAACTGTCCGAGGGCCATCGCCTCCAGGGCCGCCAGGGAGAAGGTCTCCTCGCGCGAGCAGCTTACGGCCACATTGCTGCGGCCCATGGCCGCGTGGGCCTGGGCCCTGGGCAGCAACGGCTCCCAGTGGAACGCCTCCCCCAGCAGCCGCCGACCCCGCTCCTGCACGGCCCGGGCGGCCGCACCAGCCTCGAGGCCGATGCACTGCAACCGCAGGGGCCGGGGGTCGGCGGCGGGCGGCCGGCTCAGCACCGCCTCGACCAGGTCAAGCAGCCACATCTGCCCCTTGTTGCCCTGCTGCACCTGGCCGGTGAGCTGCAGCCGCAGCTCACGGTGGTCCGGCAGCGGCCCCTGCAGCAGCTGCGGATCGGCCAGCGGGTGGGGCTGGACCGCCAGACCGGGGGCGCCGTCGTGGTCCAGCCAGTCGCGGTACACCGCCAGGCAATGGCGCGAGGGCACCCGCAGCTGCAGCTCACCGCTGCTGAGCAGGGTGCGCAGGTCGGGCCGCAGGACGCCGTCAAGCCAGGCGCCGGGGTGCAGCTCGTGGGCAAACCAGTCAAGGCGGGGCAGGCGCCCCTCCAGGCACCAGCCGAGGGCGGCGGCCGTGACGGACGGCGGCAGGGCGAGGCTGTTGAGCAGCAGTCGATCACCCCTGGCGGGCCGCGGTGGCCGCTGGCCCCGGTCCAGCACCCGCAGGCGCAGGCCCCGACCCCGCAGGCGGTGCACCAGGCTGGGATGGCGGCGGTCGTGGTCACCGCCCCAGCCCCGCAACCGCAGGCGGGACCCCAGGCCGGCCGCCGCCAGCTCGGTGCAGATGGTCTCGAGCACCAGCGGTGCCCCGGATTCGCTGAACTCGTGGGCGTAGAGCCAGAATCGGGCAGCCATCCCACGGTCCGGCGCTTGGACACGCTACGGGAGGCCCGCGACCGCGCCGCCGCCGAACCCCTGGGCCTGCTGCAGCAGCTGGCCGCCGCCGCCGGCTGGCGGCTGGCCCTGGTGGGGGGCGCCGTCCGTGACGGCCACCTGGACCGGCCCGGCAGCGGCCCCGACATCGACCTGCTGCTGGAGGGCCCCGCCCCAGAGCTGGCGCGGCGGCTGCTGGCCACCGACCCGGCCGCGACCCACGACCTGCGGCTGCACGAGGCCTACGGCACCGTCTCCCTGGCCTGGGGCGACCTGCGGATCGACATCGCCAGCGCCCGGCGCGAGACCTATGCCTGCCCCGGTGCCAATCCGACGGTGACCCTGGAGGTGCCCCTGGAGGCCGACCTGGCCCGCCGCGACTTCAGCGTCAACGCCATGGCCCTGCTGCTGCCCGACGGGCCGCTGCTCGATCCCTTCGGCGG